>JALGZG010000079.1 GCA_025782345.1 bacterium
TTCAAAGCCGACGTGACGAACCAGCCTAACGAAATTCACCAGATGAAGAGCGGCTTCGAGATCATCTACAACACACTCGAGGTCACGAGGCTCAGCCTTGGCACGCTGATCCCGAGCGCCGGTGACACCACCTGGACCACGCCCGAAGGTGAAGTCATGAACGAGAATTTCCAGTTCTTCAATTGGGACCGGGCGCGGAACACGTCGGAGCGCCACCAGCACAACATGTTCAAGGGGTTCCCGACGCACGGTGCGATGTACCTGCAGGACAAGATGACGCACGAGGGCATGATCGTCCGCGCCGGTCTCAGGCTGGACTGGTCGGACCCCGGTGCCTCGTCTGACGTAGGCCAGACCCAGATATGGCGCGAGAGGGTCAACGCCGTGATCTCGCCCCGCCTCGGGATTGCCCATCCCATATCCGACAGGGACGCTCTGCACTTCCATTACGGCAGATTCTACCAGATGCCCCACCTGACAGCGAGGTGACCACGTCGTATCAGTTTGGCGCCGAGCACCAGTTCTCCCAGAACCTCGCGATGGACGTCACGGGGTTCTACAAGGATATCTTCGGCCTCCTGGCCACCGAGGAGTACTCACGAGGTCCGACGGAGGGGTCGGTCTACCCCTACGTCAACAAGGACTACGCTTCCGTCAAGGGCGTGGAGTTAAAGGTGACGAAGCGCTTCGCCAACTTCTTCATGGGCAACTTCAGCTACACGTGGCTGCAGGCCACCGGCGTGTCGTCCGACGAGAACCAGGGCGCTCAGGCCGAGGATATCGGCCTGCCCAGGCAGCCCCTCAAGGAGATCCCCCTCAACTGGGACGAGCGGCACTCGCTCTCGGGGTTCATCTTCGTCAGTGACCCGGGCAACTGGGAGGTGACGTTCGACTACAACTACGGCAGTGGAACGCCGTACACTCCCAGCGTTCTCGGGCAGAAGGTGATCCCCCCCGAGTCGGTGAACTCCGGAAGCCGTCCGTCGCACCAGAATCTCGACATCAGAGGTACGAAGAAGTACAAACTCTACGGGCAGGAGTTCAGCCTCTTCTTCGAGGCGCACAACGTGTTCGACAAGAAGAACCTGCGTGGACTCGGAGCCCATGGGGCCGAGTACTACACGATGACTGGCAACCTCGGCGGCGCTTTCGTGGAGACCGGTCCGGACGGTAGCGAGCGCCTCAAGCCCCTGAATGATCCTTCGGTCTTCTCCGAAGGCCGTTGGATAAGCATTGGCATCGCCGTCGACTGGTAGGCCCGGCGGCGCGCTCTTGGAAGCGGACCAACCCGGCCATACGGGAGATCTCAGGTCTCCCAGTGGCGGTGGGCGGAAGCACCCGTACGGAGGTGGTGGATGATTCGTTTCAGAAGGATGACGCACGGAACACCTGGCGCACCCGGACGGGCGGAGCGCCTTGTAGCTGCGGTCACTGTATGTACGCTGGTGGCCGCGCTCGTGGTCTCGGTCGCGGGGGTGGCGACCGCCCGTATGGAGAGCTCGGACCGGACGGGCCACGACGAGGTAACGGCGCCTCCGTCGCGCTCAATCAGCTACTATGGTTGGTACCACAACGTCGGGCAGCTTCTGCTTCACGTGTCGAACCTTGGCTACTTCGGCGACTGGCCCGGTATGCCGTGGGACGACCTGGGTATTCCGTCGGCCGAGTGGCCGGCCGGCAGCGCGCACAACTACCTCTTTGCCGCCGGTCTGTGGGTGGGGGGCTCTGTCATCAACAGGGAGACGGGCGAGACGGACACGCTGGTCACCGCCGGTGTGTATCAGCGGGAGTACCGCCCCATCATAGAAGATCCGCTCAAGGTCATCTACGAGTCGTGGGAGGGCGCGGCGAACAGCGGGCGCTGGCTCGATGACGACGGTGACTGCGACCACCCAAGCAACAATCTCCGCTTTGATGACTTCGACGAAGATCCCCTCGACGGTATTGACAACGACGGCGACGGCCTCGTGGACGAGGATTACGCCGCGATCTCCCAGCAGATGTTCCGCTGTGAGTACGAGGACACGAACGAAGAAGACGTCAACGACGTGCAGGCGTCGGGCCCGATCGATCTTCACCACAGCCTGGGGCTCAAGATCATCCAGGAAAGCTATCAGTGGACCAGCGAGCAGACCGATGACTTCGTCGGCATCGATTTCACGGTCGTGAACATCGGTCAGGACACCATCCGGATGGCCTACGTCGGGTTCATGGTGGACGCCGATGCGGGGCCCGAGCGCGAGGGCATCGCGTACTACAGCGACGACCGCGGCGGGTTCATCGACACGCTCATCGTCACTGCCAATCCCAACGATCCAACCGAGCTGGACACGCTCGATATCGCGGTGGCGTACATGTACGATGACCCGTACGGGCCGGATGGCAACGAGGCGCTGGGCTACTTCGGCTGTATGTTCCTCGGGCACCCCACCAGCAACCCGGACACGCTGACGCCGGGGAACATGCCGAGCGAACCCGTGAGGGTCAGAGTCCACGCTTTCAGTATCTGGTCGAGCTCGGGAGAGGATCCCAGGAACGACAGGGAGCGCTACCGCCTCCTCAAGGGTGTTGCCGACTACCCGCTGCTGGACGGAATAGACAACAATAACAACGGCCTGATAGACGAACCGGAGGAGTGGCGGGTCAACATCGACAGGGACGCGGATTCCCCGCTCGACTGGCGCTTCATGTTGTCGGCCGGCCCGTTCGCGCAGATCGTCCCGGGCGACACTCTGTCGTTCCAGTACGTTTTTGTGATGGGCACCGGGCTGGAGGGCATGCTTCAGAACGCCGCGACGGCGCAGCAGATCTACAACGGTGTCACTCAGGAGGTCCCCAACTGCATCGGTGACCCCGAGAGCGTGGTAATTCACTGGGTGGCCGATACGCCTCCGCCCCCTCCGAATCAGGAGATCACCGTGGGTGACGGGTTCGTCAGGATCGAATGGGACGATTCCTCCGAAGACGTGGAGGACCCGCTCACTCGCATCAAGGACTTCTACGGTTATCAGGTCTGGAAGGCGGTAGGCTGGACGAGGGAGTCGAGCCAGCCCAGGGATCAGGATTGGCAGCTCATTCTCGACGCCGACCGTGGTGACGGTGGAGCGGAGCTCGACACGCTCGACACCGGGCTCCAGGGTATCGGGAAGTACAGCTTCGTGGACAGCCACGTGAAGAACGGCTTCGCGTACTGGTACTCCGTCACGGCCTACGACAGCACGCCGGAGGGTTACCACTTCGGGAAGTACAGCCAGAACAAGACGCTGGTCGTTCCTAAGTCCGGCGTGTGTGCCTCGCTTGACGATGTCCGGGTGGTCCCCAACCCGTACGTCAATCACGAGTACATGGCGCGGTGGAACCTCGAAGCGAACGAGGCGGACCCCACCGGTGAGAAGCTCTGTTTCCAGAACCTCCCGAGGGACGCGATAGTCAGGATCTACTCGTTGGGCGGCGAGCTTGTTCAGACGCTCTATCCTGATGCGGAGGAGGACGGCGGCGACGCCTGCTGGAACATGATCTCCAGGAACAACCAGATCATAGTGAGCGGCGTATATCTCTACCACGTAGACTCGCCGATTGGACAGCGGGTCGGCAAGTTCGTCATCATCAAGTAGCGTGGAACTCCCGCCGTCGGCGGTGCGAGGGTTCGCTCCGCGACCGGTGGAAGGAGGACGGTCATTGACTAGGAAGCTGCTGCTGGGCCTGCTTGTTGTTCTCGTTCTGACGTCTCAGGCTCTGGCTACGGACGTGTTCGAGAAAGTCGGTACCGTGGGGTGCCAGTTTCTGGAGATAGGCGCCGGTCCGCGCGGTGTGGGGATGGGTGAGGCGATGGTGGCCGCGACGGAGGGAGTGGAATCGATCTACTGGAATCCAGCGGGTCTCAGGTCCATCGTGAGGCCGACGGCGGTCTTCACGTACGGCACGTGGCCAGCGGGCATCTCGCACCAGTTCGCGGCCTACGCGATGAGGCCCACCTTCATTCGTGGTGTTGTGGCCATCAGCGTGACGTCGCTTCAAATGGACGCCATGCGGGTCAGAACACCGGAGACTCCGGGGGGCGTGGGGGTGGAGTTCACCCCGGGCGACATCGCCATCGGGTTGTCGTACGCTCGTGAGTTCACCGACAAGTTCGCCGCGGGCGGAACCCTCAAGTGGCTCAACTCCAGCCTGGCCGACCTCTCGACCCTCGGGGTCGAGGGATTGGAGGACTACTCGGTCCAGAGCTTCGTGGGCGACTTCGGCACGCTCTACAACACTGGTTTCCGCTCGCTCCAGATCGGGCTGATGATCCAGAACATGGGACCCGAAGTCACCTACATCGAGGAGCCGGTGCCGATGCCGTCCACGTTCAAGTTCGGCGTTTCAATGAATGTGATCGAGACGCCTGGACAGATCGTGAACGTTGCGGCGGAGTTCAGGCATCCCTCGGACACATCCGAGAAGATGAACGTCGGTGCCGAGTACGTGCTGAACGACAAGTACTTCCTTCGCGCCGGCTACAAGATGGGTTACGACGAGGAGTCGTTCACGGCGGGCTGCGGAGCCCGGCTGACCGTAGGAGGTCTCGGCCGCCTGGCGGTCGACTACAGCTACGCCGCTTTCGGCTACTTCCCGGGGATCCATCGCGGCGGAGTGACAGTCGAGTTCTAGAGCGGTTTTGGACAAGCGTGTTTCATCTGCAGGGAGAAGTTGAAAGCCGGCAAGTCGCGGGGGGCGGGCCGGGGAAGGTGAAAGGAGAACCCATTTGCGAAGGTACCTGTTGATCGTGGGCGTGCTCGCGATGCTTCTCTCTGTTTCTCAGCCTGTCGTTGCCGACGGGCCGGGGACCTACCTTGCGGCGTTCCTCGAAGTTGACGGCGGAACCAGGCAGATGGGAATGGGTGGGGCGTTCACGGGGATGGGCGACGACGCGATGACCATCTACTACAATCCCGCGGGACTCCGCTTCCTCAAGGGAAGTGAGGTCCACGTCAGCGGTTCCTCGTGGCCCGCCGGGTTGTCGTATCAGCACATGGCCTACGGATTTCGCCACAGTGTCGTTCCCGGCTACTTCGGGATCAGCTGGACCATCATGCAGATGGGTCCGTTCACCGAGAAGACCGAGTACTACGATCCGGAGAGCGAGTTCGGCATCGGGACCCTCGAGAACGTCGATGCCGGCGATATGGCTTTCGGTGGTTCGTACGCGTGGGAGTTCGCCGATGGATTCTCGGTCGGCGGCACGTTCAAGTGGTATCACCTGGCGATGGCCGACGCGTTCAGCGAGGGTATTTGCGGCGACATCGGTGTCCTCTACGACACGAGGTTTCGGAACCTGAGGGTCGGCGCCGCTGTTCAGAATCTCGGTCCGTCGAACCGCTGGTCGGGTACCGGTATCGGCACGGGCTTCGGTGATGAGTACCCCATGCCGACCGTCTACCGCGCCGGAGCGTCCATCAGGGTCTTCGATATCGTTACTCACCGTCTTTCGGTGGCCGCGGATTACAAACGCCCGCGGTCCGGAGACAACCAGCTGCATTTCGGCGGGGAGTATACGTTCAACAAGGGGAGGATGTTCGCGTACGGGCGAGCGGGCTACAGGTACGGGTACGACGAGGAAGGAATGACATTGGGACTCGGCTTCAAGTTCCCGAACAGCTCGGAGTCCGACATCCGTCTCGACTACGCCTTCGTCGATATGAAGAACCTGAAGGACGTCAACAGGTTCTCCCTGGCCTTCATGTTCTAGGGGAGCTGCTGGGCACATATCTGCCGCTTTGCTTCGGAAGAGAACGTGACAGATCAAGAGATCGCGTCGCCCGGTGGCCTCGGCCGCCGGGCGATTCCCGTATCTGTCATCTCCGGCCGGCGGCGGGGGAGCGGGCGCGGGAGTCGGTCTTGTGGGGGCCGGGCGGGCCATCTCGGGATCCGGTTGGATATACGCTTGACATCTTTCTGAGCAGCAGTTATATTCGCTTCGAGCAGGTATGCCATGTTGGGATGGTGACACATCCTCAAGACCTTGGTGAGGGGCTTGGTGCACGAGCCGGTCCCTTCCTGCGACCTGAGGGTCGCTTAGGGCGTCGGGCCGCTGATAAGTCGGCCGCCGGCGGTCAGGGGTGGCCGGGCCTGCGGGGCCGGAGGCGGCCTCAGTGTGCAGAAGTCGGCGGCGGCAGTAGGGTCACCGACGCCAGACGACGGATCCAAGGACGTGTTCGTGCATTTCTCGGCTATCAGCGGCGACGGTTTCAAGACGCTGAACGAGGGCGACCACGTACAGTTCGACATCGTTGATGGAGATAAGGGTCCCGCCGCGGAGAACGTAGCAAAGATCGATAGCTAGCGGCGAGAGACGCGAGAGTCTCCAGTCGGAAGTGTGAGAAAGAGGCAGCAGGGTCGCACCGGTGTCACCGGGGCGGCCCTGCTGTTGTCTTGCGCGCTTGTGGTGCGGCGCTCTCGCCGCGCAGCAATAGAGTCGCGCCCGGGACGTGGAGTCCCGGGCGCGCTCTCGTGCTCGGTGCGGATGTCCGGCACCGGCCGGCCGCTCCCTCCAGCGAGGGCAGGAGCCGCTGCCGGTTTCCCCGCTACTGAACCTTCTCTTCGCCGAACAGGGCCATGACCTTGTCGATCATAGCCTTGACGTGATCCTCCTGGCAGTAGTAGAGCATGAAGCCGATGTAGCAGGCGTTGCCGCGGTTGTCGCCAGAGAGATACAGCACGACGCTGGGCTCTCCCTCGTAGTTGTCGTTGAGGAAGCTGTCGGTTGCGTAGATCTCAAGGCCCGTGCCCTGGAAGTTGAGAAGCTTCTCAACGGGGGTGCCGCAGTGATAGTAGTTGGGATGGGTCCAGCAGTACATCCACCACTTGCCGGGCTCCACGGCGCAGTCTCCCGTGTCGACGTAGACCGGCTCGAACCCCAGCGCCTCTCCGGCGGGGGTGGGGACGGCCCCGTGCATGCAGTAGCCGTACTCCCATGGCGAGCTCTGGTTGGCACCGGAGCCGCTGTAGTCGGCCCACCCTATGTGCAGATAGTCTCTGACGAAGATGCCCGCGGTCGTCGTGTCTGACACGCCGATGGACAGCGGGTAGGGGTCTCCCGTGACCTGCGTCAGGACCGCCGATCCGCACAGGATGATGTTCCCGCCCACACGCAGGTAACCCGCGAGTGCGTTGTACGAGGGCTGGAATGGATCGAACAGATCCCTGATGGTCGCGGTGCCGTCGCAGTACCAGATGACCGTGGACGCTCCTCGCAGCGCATCGACGTCCGGCGGCGTCGGTCCGCCGTCCTCTATGTGGTCGCCCGGCTCCCACTCGGACCTGTCGCGGACGTATCCGGACAGGATCCTGTTGTAGAAGTCGTTGCGCTCCTCGTCCGAGCCCCACCGGTCAGGGTTCGAGTCCTCCCACCTGTTGTAGTCGTCGACCACGAGGATGTAGTCGTCGAGACTTGCCTCCACAACGTCGAAGTAAATGCGGGCCCGTGTCATCACGTTGGCGTTGTCGAGCGCGCTGACGTAGAGAGAGTGCCGGCCGATCGTCGGGACCACCCTGCGGCGTCTGTCGAAGATCGACCAGGCCGGCCACGTGGACGTATCGTCGTAGGCGTGTCGGTATCCGACGACCTCTCCGCCGTAGTCGTCCGCAGTGGCGTTCCAAACGAACTGGAGCCGCTCGCCCGCGAAGATGGGCTCCGGGATGTTGTACCTGTCGGGCCAGACAGGGCCTCTGAACGTGTGGGTGCCGAACACGTTCGTGTATATGTAGAGCTTTGGTCCCGCGAGTTCAGGATTCACCGTGAACTGGCTCACGGCAGGTGTCTGGTCGGCGGCGCCGGCGTCGTCCGTCGCCCAGACCTCGAATCTGTGCAGGCCGGCCAGCGGGCCGAAGAGAACGGACGTCACGTCCGGGCCGACGGTTATGCTCTCGGCTACGTCGGGATCGGGTGCCACCTGCACCCACTCGCCGTCCGGTGGTTTGGCAAACAGACGGTAGTCATAGGCCACTATCACACCGTCGCGGTCCCTGGCTGTCCATTCAAACGTCACCATGGGACCGGTGACCAAGGCAGGGCCACGGGTGATCTCGGTTTCGGGTAAAACCGTGACTGCCGTGAACACCAGCGATTCCGGTGACCGATCACGGGCCCCCTCGTTGTCGACCGCCCTAACCGCGAAAGAGTGCAGGGCATAGGCATTCACGTCGTCGAACTCGTCCGCGGCCTCAAGCATGAAGATGCTGTCGGTGCTCACAACCGCGCGCCCGTCCAGGTCTATCCACTCGCTCCAGCTCTCGATGGTGTCCGGCTTGTCCCAGGCGGTCTCAAAGAACACGATCTCTCCGTCCGCATCCCAACCGAACCAGTTCATCCGCACGCGGTAGTTCGCCTCGCTCCCTTCGTCAGGGGAAAAGGAGAGCGTGGTCTCAGGCTCGATGTTCGCCACGCGAGTCCCCGGGTCCTTGCTGCAGCCGAGCAAGAAGCCGGCAGCCAGAACAGCAGCGAACATCATCAGCACGAGTAGTTTCTTGAACCTGGTCATCGTCTCGTGTTCCTCCTCAAGAAGCGTCCTCACGGGGAACGCTTCCTCCAGTTGGCTGTCCGGTGCTTACGGGCATTCCTTGACGTAGAAGCGGACTATGTTCCAAGACTGCTCCCAGCATCCAGCGTTGTCCTGGGCCCTGACCCTGAACTCGTGGTACTCAGGGAGGGGAGGTGGACCTGTCGGCTGGATGTCCTCGTAGGTCCAGCTCGTGCAGGGCTGCTCGGGGAGACTCACCTGGCACACCCTGTACGCATTCTGCGTGGGGTCGAGCACGAACTGATATGCCGCGACGTCGCCGTCGTCGTCGAAGCCCTCCCATTCTA
>JALGZG010000064.1 GCA_025782345.1 bacterium
TCCCCGCGGGTCAGGTCCCCGAAGAGCGCTGTCCGGCTGATGCGTCTCCGCATCCCCTCGATGCCGTACCGGCGCATCAGGTTGACCGTGAGGTCCAGCTCGTACAGACACTCCATGTAGGCGAGCTCCGGCGGGTACCCGGCCTCCACCAGCGTCTCGAACCCGGCACTCACGAGCCTGGTCACGCCCCCGCACAGCACCGCCTGCTCGCTGAAGAGGTCGATCTCGGTCTCCTCGGCGCACGTCGTCCGGAAGAGCCCGATCCTCGTTAGGCCTATCGCACCAGCGTACTCGAGCGCCACGCGCTTCGCACCACCCGTGACGTCCCGCTCGACCGAGTAGGCGCCGGGCAGGCCGCTCCCCTCGACGAAGCGCTCGCGGAGCCTCAGGCCCGGCCCCATCGGCGCCACCATGACGACATCGACGCCCGGCGGCGGCTCGACACCCCCGAACCGCAGCGGGAACCCGTGCGCGAAGAGGACGGCCGCGCCGGCCCTTATGTGTGGCGTCACCACCTCGTCCACGACCTCGGACATAGTATCGTCGGGCACCATGAGCGCGACGACATCGCCGGCCGCGCATGCCTCAGGCAAGCCGAGCACGCGCAGCCCGGCAAGCTCCGCCTTAGACCGCGACAGGCTCTCCGCGCGCAGCCCCACGACGACATTGACGCCCGCATCACGCAGGTTGAGCGCGTGCGCCTCGCCCTGGTTCCCATAGCCGATGACGGCGACCGTCAGGCCGTCAAGCGGCGTTCCTGTTATGTCGTGGTCCGTGATGATGTTCATTGGTGAGGGGTCCCCAAGAGAACATCGGCCCTTCCTGAAGGGCCGATGTTCCCCTGAAACCGTGCAATCCGGCTTCCTCGCTGGAAGGAAAGCCCTGCCTAGTCGCCCGTTTCGAGCAACATCCTGATCTGCTCAAGCTCCGCCTGCGCTTCCTCCGGACGGTCGAGCTTGTTGTAGATGCGCACGAGCATGCGGTGGTACGAGATAGTGTCGTCCACTTCGATGAGCTGGATGACGGCCTCGATCACCTTCTCGTAGTACTCGGTGGCCAGGACCTCGTCCAGGTCCCAGATCTGCTCGGCAAGCTTCCAGTACGAGTAGTAGACCCTGGAGAGCGCATCGATGTCCTCGGGATCATTGTCGAGGTGCTTCTCGAAGTAGTCGATGGCCTTGCGCCAGTGCTCGGAGAGGTAGTGCCCTGAGCTTCCTCGTAGGCGGCGATCGCGGCGTCGTAGTCGCCGATGTTCTGATACGCCGCTCCGAGGTTCACCAGACTGTTCGCGTTGTGGGGATCTATGATGATGGCCTTCTCGTACTCGGCGAGCGCCATTTCGTACTGGGCCGCCTCCATCTTGTTGTTGCCCTCGTTGCGGAACATCTGCGTGTAGTAAGCGATCGCGTTCCGGCACTCGCCGCTGGCCTTTTCGTCCGGAGCACGGTCGAGCGCGATGTGCAGGTGTTCACTGGCCTCTTCGAGTCTGTCCGTCTCGGCGTACGTGCGGCCAAGCCACATGTGAGGCTCCCACGCGTCCGGGGAGTTCTTGATGGCTGTCTTCAGCTGCTCGACGGCGTTCTCGTAGTCCTTCTGCTGCAGATAGACCTTCCCGGCGGTGAATGCAGGATCGCCCCCGCACCCGGCCACCAGGACGAAAGCAGCCAGTGCCAGAAGTGCAACGGCTGTCCTCGCGACTTTCATCATCTTCCCCCTTTTCGGAGAGGTGGTCTCTCCACGTGTATTGGCTAACCCGCGCAGTATATCCACGTGTCCGGCGCGTGTCAAGCCATATGCGGGTGGGTCATGATGTACCCGGTCTGACCATATGCGGGTGGGGTCCGGTCTATGGGGCTGGGGCGCGCAGGAGCCGGCTGCGACTAGAACGGCCTGCTCCCCTTCGCAGCTAGAGCAGCCGGTTTCCGTTGACCGCCAGCTCGTAGTGGCAACCCAGGAAGTCGGCCGCCCTGCGGGAGACCACCATCCTGGAGAGGAAGATCTCGAAATACTCCATCACCGAGGAGATCTTCGTGTTGATCGTCAGGTTCAGGCGGATGATGTTCTTCTCCGGGACGACCAGTAGCACCGATTTCTGGGCCGCGTAGTTGACGCGGTCGTGGATATCGAACTTGACCGTCGATGGGTTCCGGACGCGCGACTTGTGCACGTCCGCCTTGTCCGCGAGAATGAGCGCCGCCGAGACGTTGGTCGCGGGGTGCGCGTGCTCCTCGTCGTGGTTCCCGATGGCCGACATCACCTGCATTATCTCCTGGAGCGGCATGTCGAGGTCCTTGAGAAGCCCGTGGGCGAGGATGGCGCCCGCTTGCGCGTGGTCCTCGCGGTTGACCAGGTTGCCGATGTCGTGCATGAAGCCCGCGATACCGGCGAGATCGGACTCCCTCTTGTCCTTCCCGAGCTGCTTGAGCACCTTCTGTGCCGTCCGCCCCACCCACTTGGCGTGCCGCACGCCGTGCTCGGTGTAGCCGACAAGCCCGAGTTGCACGTCGAGCTCCTTCAGCATCGCGAGGATGTCCTGGTTCTTGCTGATCTTGTTGAACGTCAGTGCTGCCATCTCTTCTACTCCGATTCTGACCTGGTGCTGGTGAGGCGCAGGTAGTGCTGCCCCGTTGCTCATGCCACGCGGGCGCCTCCCTGCCCTCACCCTTGAGCCGGCCCCGACCGGCCAGCCCCACTGCTGCTTGCGAAAAGCGTGCCTGCCCATGGAAGGGCAGGCGGTATGAACAATGTACGCCCCGCAGAGGGCTCTGTCAAGGGGCCTGCCACGTGTGCTGGCATCCCGGTAGTTCAGGGTCAGCGTCCCTGGCCCCGGCAGACGGACCT
>JALGZG010000373.1 GCA_025782345.1 bacterium
CCGCATCTCGAACACGGAGGCCGCCATAGCTGCCGAGACGACTCTCCACTCAGAGGTACGCAATCTCAGGGGCGTGGGCCCGAGGTCAGCAGAGCTTCTCGCCAAGGCCGACGTCGAGACCATGGAGGACCTCCTCTACTACGTTCCACGGACTTACACCGACTGGTCCAACATCTCGACCGTCGGGTCGCTCAGGACGGGCGACAGGGTCACGGTCATCGTGCGGGTCGTTTCGTGTGACATCCTGCGGCGCGGTCGGAAGCAGATCTTCGCCGCGGCTCTGGAGGACGACACCGGCGCGGTCTTCGCGCGCTGGTTCGGCCAGGGCTATCTCAAGAACGTGCTCACGGCCGGCAGCAGGGCCGTTGTCAGCGGGAAGGTGAGGTTCGACAGGTTCGCCCGGAGGATCGAGTTCCTGAACCCCGCGTTCGAGGTGATGGGCGACGACGCGGCGGCAGAGCTTGTGCACGCCGGGCGTATCGTCCCCGAGTACTCGCAGATAGGAACGCTGTCCGGAAAGCGCATCCGCAGGCTCGTCAAGACGGCCCTCGACAGGTTCCTGGACCAGCTCGTCGACCCCCTGCCCGAGAACGTACTGAAAAGGCGGGATCTCCCGGGTCTCGTGAAGTCGGTCGCCGACGTGCACTTCCCTCCGTCGCTCGAGCGCGCGGCGCGGGCCCGGTCGCGGCTGGCATACGAGGAGTTCTTTCTGTTCCAGGTTCTGGTCGCCCTCAAGAAGCGGCAGCTCGCGAAGAGCGGCCACGCGATCCGGATCGCCTGGCGTGACGACGAGCACGCGAAACTCACCGGGTCACTTCCCTTCGAGCTCACTGCCGCGCAGAGACGCGTCATCAGTGAGATCGGCGGTGACCTCGGGCGCGGCGAACCTATGAACAGGTTGCTTCAGGGCGATGTCGGCTCGGGCAAGACCGCCGTGGCGGCGTCGGCCATGCATCAGGTCGTCGCCTCCGGGCACCAGGCGGCGATCATGGCGCCCACAGAGATCCTCGTGGAGCAGCACTTTGAGAATCTGAGGGCGCTCCTCGCGCCGCTCGGTGACCGCGTCGTGCTCCTGCGTGGCGGGATGAAGGCGGCGGAACGCGGCGAGGCGCTCGGGCTCATCGGAAGCGGGGAGGCACAGATCATCGTGGGCACGCACGCCCTCATTCAAGAGGGGACGAGCTTCTCAGACCTGGCCCTGGCTGTCGTCGACGAGCAGCACAGATTCGGCGTGGTCCAGCGTGCCGCTCTTCGCGAGAAGGGGAGGGCGCCGCACATCCTCGTCATGACCGCGACGCCGATCCCAAGGACACTGGCGCTCACCGTCTACGGTGATCTCGACGTGTCGGTCTTAGACGAGATGCCGCCCGGCAGAGAGAAGGTCGTGACCGCCGTAAGGAACGAGGCCGCTAGAAGTAAGGTCTACGACTTCCTGAAGAGCGAGGTAGCGCGCGGCAGGCAGGTCTTCATCGTATACCCGCTCGTCGAGGAGTCGGAGAAGATGGAGCTTGCGGCCGCGACGAAGATGTATGAAGAGCTCAAGGAGCAGACGTTCACGGACGCCACGGTCGGACTCGTCCACGGGCGTATGAAGCCAGAGGAGAAGGACGCCGTGATGGACGGTTTCAAGGCGGGGACCACGGACATTCTTGTATCCACGACGGTAGTCGAGGTGGGCGTTGACGTTCCGAACGCCACCGTGATGGTCATTGAACACGCGGAGCGGTTCGGGCTTGCGCAACTCCACCAGCTGAGGGGCCGGGTGGGCAGGGGGGACCAGCAGTCCTACTGTATCCTGATGGTGGGACGCGGCGCGTCCGACGAGGCGCGCGAGCGCATTCAGGTGCTGGCGGACACGAACGACGGATTCGTCATCGCCGAGAAGGATCTGAAGATGCGAGGTCCCGGCGAGTTCCTCGGCGTTAGGCAGCATGGTCTACCGAGGTTCTCGGTCGCGGATCTGGCGTCCGACTCACGCCTGCTCGTGCAGGCGCGGGACGACGCTTTCGCTTACGTTGCGGGCGATGCGGACATGAGCACGCCGGAAGGCAGGCTCTTGCTCGACGCGACGAAGAGACGATTCAGGGGACGCGGGGCGTTCATGGACGTGGGATAGGAGGTCCGATGACCAGGGAAGAGGCGATCGCCGTCATCAATGAGAACTGCGGAAACAAGAACCTGATCAAGCACATGCTTGCCACCGAGGCCGTGATGGTCGGTCTTGCTACGATGCTCGGTGAGGACGTGGAGTCGTGGGCGCTGGCGGGGCTTCTTCACGACCTGGACTACGAAGAGACCGTCCAGGACCCCGACCGGCACGGTCTGGTCTCAGCTGAGAAGCTGGGCGAGCTGGGCATATCCGAGGAGATAATCCACGCCGTCAAGGCTCACAACGAGCACGTGGCGCGCGACAGCACGATGGACAAGGCGCTCTACGCCAGCGACCCGGTGACCGGACTCATCGTTGCGGCGGCGCTCATGCATCCCGACAAGAAACTGGCCGGGCTCGATGTCGACTTCATTGTGCGCAGATTCAAGGAGAGACGTTTCGCCGCGGGCGCGAGCAGAGAGCAGATGGCCTCGTGTTCCGAGTTGGGCCTGTCTCTCGAGGAGTTCATCGGAGTGGCGCTCGCGTCGATGCAGGGTGTCAGCGGGGAGTTGGGACTCTAGGGGAGTTGGGACTCTAGGGGAGCTGGGGCTGTAGGGGAGCTGGGACTGTAGGGGAGCTGGGACTGTAGGGGAGCTGGGGCTGCAGCCCGTCTGATCGCAAGAAACGCCCCGCCGTTCGAGGCGGGGCGTTGTCGTTGATCGTCGCAGCCGGACTGCGCCTAGTAGAGCACGCTCTCCGGATTGGTCCTCTTCCCGGCCTTCTTCACCTCGAAGTGGACGTGCGGGCCCGTAGACACGCCCGTCGACCCTACCTTGGCTACGCGCTCGCCCTTCTTCACGACCTGGCCGCGCTTGACGAGGATCGTCGAGCAGTGTCCGTAGAGCGTCTCGTAACCGTTCGGGTGCTCGATGATAACGGTCTTCCCGTAGCCGCCCTTCCAGCCGACGAAGATCACTCGCCCCTGGAGCGCTGCGCGAACCGATGTGCCGTGCGGAGCGGCGATGTCGAGACCGGTGTGCATCATGCGGCGACGGTACACCGGGTGTAGGCGCATGCCGTAGCGGCTCGAGATCCTCCCGTGCACCGGCCACCCGAATCGGAACAGTTGGGCCAGGGCGCCGGAGCCCGGGATGAAGAGCTTGTCACCAATGTGCAGGTTGGCGATGTCGACGCCGGGGTTGGCGTTGACCAGGTCGGTCAGTCCGACCTCATACTTCTTGCAGATCCCGCTGACGGTGTCGCCCTTCTTGAGGTTCACGTAGGTCCCGTCAGTATCCGGGACCTCGAGGATCTGGCCGGGGCGCAGGAAGCGAGCGCTCGGCAGGTCGTTCATCGCGACGATCGTCTCCATGCGGACATCGTACTTCCTGGCGATGTTCCACAGGCACTCGCCGGGAGCGACCGCGTGGCGGGTAATGGTCGGTGCGCCGTTCTTGGCCTTGCCGTTGCCGCCCATCGGAGCGCTCTTGGAGATGGGGTACAAGAACTCCAGCGAGCGGTCCCAGCTTCGGTCACGGGAATAAAGGAGCGGCAGTCGGACCTCGCACTTGCGCTTGGGCACCCGCGCATAGCTCGCGCTGTTCGCGCTGGCCAGCAGGTCCATGTCGATGCCGTACTCCATCGCGATCGACTGGATATCCCGCCCCGGCTCCGCGACGTAGTCGTAGCTCGGGATGTCCTCCGGGACCGGAGTCACCACACCTATGACATCGAAACCGGACTTGAGGTAGTCGCTGCTCGTCCCGCCGAGCACGCGCCCCCAGGGCGAGAGCTGCGTGAACATCGGGGCGCGGGAATTCAGCTCTACGTTGCTTGACACCGCGACATGGCTGACCGCCAACCCGGAGGCCACGACAAGCGTTACGACAACCGCGGAGAGCCATGCATAGAAACGCACGGTCCGCGGAAGGCGTCCGAAATGGCCCGAGAGCATATCGGCCAGTGTGGGCTCTGTCTGTGCGTAATTGCTCATAAGATGACTCGAGAATATACGGGTCCTGGGCCGCTGTGTCAAGTTTGCAACGACTCACCGGAGCTAGAAGAACAGATGCAAGCAGTGGGCCTGACCGGCTTCTCTAAAGCACACGTACGGCTTTTTAGAGCAACTTGAACGTGAACCCTAACGAGAGCGTCTCCTTGAGCCTCACGTCCGAGTCGATTTCCTTATCGTACAGCACCTGAACGAGGAGATTGACGACGATGTGCTTGGTGATCTCCGCGGAGAACGTGTTCTCCCAGTCAACGTCCGTCGACTTCCAGTCGTCAGCGCCAGGCGACCCCAGGAGCGCGTCCGACTCGGAGTAGTAGAGCGCCTGGTAGACCGTCAGGTCGCTCGTCAACGTTATGGCACCGTCGGCGAGGGGAGTTCTGAATTCACTGACGAACTCAACGCCGGCGTCGTTGGTGAAGATGTCCTCCCGCGTCGCTTCGTCCTCGGTCAGCGCGTTCCGGTTGAGGTGTTGACGTACGGCCCCGCCCAGCCGCGTCGTCCAGTCGCGCTTCTCCTCCTTGATGAAGACGTGCGCGATGCCGACGCTCTCCGTGAATGTGGTCGGGTTCAGCGTGCGGGTCATCTCCGGGTCGCTCGTGTCGAGGAACCGTGACTCCACGCGCCCGGATACGAACGGGTCGACGGGCCACGCGTAGGTGAACCGGAAGACCGTTCCGAAGTCGATGAGATCCGTGGTCGTGGAAGGTCTGTCCCACTCTCTCGAATCCTCGTCCTGCTTGTGCGTCTGCCCGAAGGAGAGCTTGAGTGTGTTCTTGTTGTGGACTACGTCCGTCAGCTGATTCTCGGCGAGCATGTTCGAGTTGAACACCCACGAGAGCGCGCCGATCTCATCGCCGTCCCAGTTGGCGCTGTAGGCATTCTGCGTGAGTGTGAGGTTGATGTCGGAAGACACCTGCCATCCGTCCGGAACAGCCGCTTCATCCGCCCCGTCCGCCTGAGCGGCCTCGTCGGCGAGGGCGGGGGAGGCCGTCAACAGCGCTCCTGAGGCCATTATCATGACAAGCCAGAGTTTCATGTGTGTTCTCCTTGTGTGTTCTGCCAGGTCCCAGAAGGGCAGACGCACCGCCCACGTCCCTGCGGCGGTGCGGCGCATCTGCCATCCTGCGGAGCATCCGTGCCTGCTATTCCTTGCTGAGATGCACGTCCAGCTGCGGGAACGGGATCTCGACGCCCGCCTGCGGCAGCTCCTCGAGCACTGCCTTCGAGACGTCGCCCTTGACCGCCCAGTAGTTCTCGGTCTTCGTCCACGGTCTGAGCGCCAGGTTGACCGATGAGTCAGCCAGCTCTGTGATGACGACCGCCGGCTCGGGGTCGTCCAGGACGAGCGGGTGCGCCTTCATGATGGCCATCGCGACCTGGACCGCCTTATCGACGCTGCTCCCGTAGCCGATGCCCACGGCCACATCCGCGCGCCTTGTGGGCATGCGCGTGGCGTTCTCGATGGAGGCGCCCCAGACCTGCGAGTTCGGGACGGTCACGAACACGTTGTCGGGCGTCAGGAGTTCCGTCGCCATGATGCCGACGGCGTTGACCTTGCCGGTCTTCCCGTTGATGGTGACGACCTCACCGATGTCGATAGGCCTGAGGGCCGCGATCCACGTCCCGGACGCAATGTTGTTGACCGTGTCGGACATACCGAAGCCCATGATGAGGCCTACCATAGCCGCGAGGCTCACGAGTATGGAGCCGACGTCCACGCCGAGCGTGCTCAGTACCACCAGGATG
>JALGZG010000337.1 GCA_025782345.1 bacterium
AACCGAGTCCAGCCCGAGGACTTTCTGCAGCTGGCCCACGGCCGCGATGCTGCCGCCGCTCCTGCAGAACAGCGGCTCCTTGCCCCACACCTCGACCATCGCCTTCGACAGGGCACGAACGCCGGGGCTGTTCCTGTCGGTCAGCGACGCGGGGAAGCCCTCGTACGATTTCACTTCCCAGCTGACCGTGGACGGGATGCTCTCCTTCAGGTACTTCATCATTCCCTCGTGCACCTCGTTGGGGTCCTGATCGGGAACGAGCCGCACCGTGACGATGGCGTTGGCCTCTGCCGGTATGGCCGATTTCGGACTCCCCGCCAGAATGTGGATCACGTCGACCGCGGGCCGCGCGCCTTCGCGCTCGACAGGCGTGAACCCCGACACCTGACTGCTCCAGATAGGATGCCTCATCCCGGGGAAGCGCGGCCATCTCGGCGCGCTCCTCCGCGGTCAGTTCACGCACCCTGTCGTAGAAGCCGTCGAGCATCACGCGCCCGTCCGCGTCATGCAGGCCGGCTATCATGTGCGAGAGCGCGTGGATGGGATTGTGGACGACTCCGCCGTAGCTTCCGGAATGGAGGTCACGCGTCGGTCCGTAGACGCGGAGCTTGCAGACGTACATGCCTCGCAGACCGTAGTAGATGGTGGGCGTCTCCGGACCGAGCATGCCCGCGTCCGGATTGAGAACGAAATCGCCGGTCAGAAGGTCGCGGTGCTCTTCGAGAAGACCCGCAAAGCTCGGCGAGCCCAGCTCCTCTTCGCCCTCTATCACGAACTTGACATTGACCGGCAGAGGACCCGCTCTCATGGCGGCTTGAACCGCCGCGATGCAGGCCATGATCTGACCCTTGTTGTCTGCCGAACCCCTCGCGTAGAGGTTGTCGCCGCGCACGACCGGCCTGTAGGGATCGGAGTCCCAGTCGCCCAGCGGAGCCGCGGACTGAACATCGTAGTGACCGTACATGAGCACGGTCGGGGCGGACGGTCCGGCGGACAGCGTCTCGCCGTAGACCGCCGGGTGCCCGGCGGTGGGGAGCACTTCGACGCGGGTCAGCCCCAGAGTTCTGAAGCGCTCGGAGAGCCATTCGGTCGCGCGCTTGATGTCATCGTGGCCCTTGGGATTGCTGGAGACCGACGGAATGCTCAGAAACCCGCGCAGTTCCCCAAGCACCTCGTCTCTTGCCTTACGTGCGTGATCCAGCGCAATGGCCAGGGATTCCGACATATGTGACCTCCTCTTGATGGTGAACGACGGAGGAGTATAGCACGAAGGCGTCGGCGGTTCAGCCCTGTTTCAGGCCCGGCCCGGTCCACGCGAATCGCTCGAGATCGACCCTCCCGCGTTCATCGAAGACGACGCCCTCCGATTCGAGCATGCCGCGCTGGACCTCGTGACCGTCGCTGCCGGCTCTCAGGCTGATCGTGCCTTTGCTGTTGATGACGCGGTGCCAGGGCACGTCGCTCCCAGGGGGGATCGAGGCCATCGCGTAGCCCACCATTCGTGGCGTGCACCCACCGGCGAACGCGGCGATCTGCCCGTACGTCGCCACGCGGCCCGAGGGTATCAGGCGCGCGATTCTGTGGATCCTCTCGTGGATTCCGGTGGAACGTACCGGGCCCCCGGGCGAGCGCTCCGGCATCTTCGGTTCCTCGAGCCGCCTTCCCATACTGACCCGGTCCTCTGCCACATATCCCAGGCTCTCGTAGAAGCGAACGGCTTCACGGTTGGCGCCTCGAACCTGAAGATTCAGCTTGGGACACCCCACGCCGGCGAGCTCGCGCTCGACTCTGCGCATGAGGGCCGTGCCTATCCCCCGCCTTCTGTGTCCGGGGCCTACCGCCACGTAATAGACCCACCCGCGGTGCCCGTCGTAGCCGGCCACGGCGGTACCGACGATCTCGCCGCCGTCCGTCGCCACCACGAAAAGCTCAGGCTGGACCTCGAGCTTGCGGGCGATGTCCGCCGCGGGCTCATTCCATGGCGGAGCGTCGGGGAAAGCC
>JALGZG010000247.1 GCA_025782345.1 bacterium
GTTCCTCATCGGGTTCGGCGCACTCGTGTTCGGCGTCGATTGGGGCGACAGCATGCTGGCGCTCGCGCTCGTGGGCGCGGCGTACGTCACGGCCGTCGCGGGCCTGTCGGTTCTTATCGGAAGCCTGTCGAGGAGCTCCAGGCTGGCCGAGACCCTCTCAGTGGCCCTCTCGCTCACGATGTGCGCGCTCGGCGGACTGTGGTGGCCGCTCGAGATCACGCCCCAAGCCTACCAGACGGTCGGACATCTCATACCGACCGGCTGGGCAATGGACGCAATGCATAACCTGATGAGCCGCGGCTATACGCTTTCTGGCGTCATGCCTCAGGTGCTGGTTCTTCTCGGATTCGCTGTTGTGTTCTCGGCCGCGGCGGTCGCCGCGTTCAGGTATGAGTAGGCCCCAGGCGTCACCCTGGCCGGCCCCGATCCAGATGCCCCCGACTCTGATGCCCCCGACTCGGCCGCATCCCGCACTGCTACTCCACCACGAAGTTGCTCACCCAGTAGGGACGGTTCACGGGACACGATCGCAGAATGGACGGCCACCCCACCGCCTCCAGCTCCTCGCGGCCCGAGAGCTCCATCTCAAAGAAGGAGTGGACGGCGCCGGCGTACACGGTCTCGCCCTCGCCCAGGTCCGCTACGACGTAGATGATGTCGGGAGTACCAACCGCGTTTTGTAAGATTCGACCGGTGTCCAGGTCTTCGTATGCCACATCAGATAGCAGAACGCACGAGTGCTCGCCTGGCCTGCGCATCGCCTCGTGACCTGCCAGACGCCCGAGGATTCGCGCGTAGTCGGAGAGCGCGGCCGCCACCTCACGGGGAGGCGCACCGTCCGCCAGCATCCCCTTCGACGCCTGCTCGAGCAACTTCAGGAAGTCGATCAACTCGGACATGTGGTCGTCGATGGTGTCGTCCAGCAGGTAGTGCTCCCACAGGCGGTCCCTCAGGTTCTCGATGAGCTCTCCGAGCCGCGAGTACAGCCCGGGGTAGGGCTCCACCAGCACGGGGACCCCGGCTGCGCGGGCCGGCGAGCGGCGCGACCTTCGGGACAGCGCTGCGTCCGCGGCCTGGTACCGGATGCCCGCCCAGGCCGCGCTTCCGGTTGACAGCTCCTTGAAGCCCCAGATCGGACTCGCTACAAACCCAGGAACCTTGCCCGAGGGCGGAAGCTGGAGCTCCGACAGGCAGTGAAGCCAGCCCCAGTAGAGGTCGCGCGTCCAGTCCCCGTATGTCAGCGTCTCCAGCTGGCGCTCGATGGACTCGTGGGTCCGACGATACACGCTGTCGTCAAACACGTCGCTCTCATCGAGCAGCGAGCGCGCCGCGGACGACCCCAGAAGGGACATGAGATCCAGCGACGTAGGCAGGCGCCTGTCCTCGCCGCCCGCGAGAAGCCCGAAGTAGTCGGTCGCGGGAGGGAAATCCCTGGGCAGGAACCGCATACCGCGCAGTTCATGCGTCTGGACGTGAGGGGGAGCCACCTCGGAGACTCTGTCAACGAACACAATGAGCAGCGACTCGGTCGCGGCGGTGTCCCGTTCGAACTCGCGACCGAACACTTCGTCGGCCAGCTCCATGTAGTCCGCGACGGTCGGGTCTCCCGCCCCACCGTAGTAGAAGGTCAGCGGGTAGTTGATGCGCTCCCACAACTCGAACCACTCCCCCGCCTCTCTCCCGAGAGCTCTGACGACGAGCAGGGCCTGCACGGTCAGCGTGTAGTCCTCGACGGGCCTCTCCGGAAGCGCGAACGCCATTCTGCTGTACCAGGTGAGCGCCCGGTAGTACCGCCCGAGACGCTCGTCCGAAGCGTAGTGGCCGGTGGGAACGTAGCGCGTGTAGTCCTCGCCGGGGCCTACTACCTGATCGAGAGGGGTCCGACCCATGATCGGGGAGATGACCACCCGGTCGGCGTCCTCGATGAGCTCGAGCTCGCGCTCGACCAGGCCACGAACGGACTCGGGCGGGAAGTAGTCAGCGTCGAGCAGACTCAGCCCGACGGCGAAGAAGGCGAGATCACGCCGGGCGGCGTCCTTGACCATCGCGTCTTTCGAACGCAGGTAGTCGTCGTCCAGAAGCCGCACCATCTCGCGCGACAGCTGCTGCAGCCTGTCATAGAGATAGACTTCCTCGATGGTCCGGAGGACCCTGTCTATCAGAATGTCGGTGACGCGGAGGACCGAGTCGGACGTAACGAATACGGGCAGGTCGCGCTCCGCGAGAGCGGCGTAGGTCTCAGGGAAATCCCCGCTCCCACCCGACACCACGACGAAGCCGTGTTCCGAGAGCTGCCGACGCGCCTCGGCCGACAGTCCCAGCTCATCGACGGTCGGACCCGTGGCCCGGGCGGCCGTCGTGGAGATCATGACGGCCGCGAGAACAAGCGCCACAGGCAATATCGCGAGCAGCCGGGAATGCGGATTACGAGGTCGTGCCACGCTCGAACCCCCTTCCGAGATTCCATCGGTGCGGACAGGCGTGAGAACCGCCCGTGCTCCCTGGCAGTTCCGGCTTCGATCTTCCGGCTAGGGCGACAGTAGTCCCTCGGACGCCGTGATCCAGAACGCCTGCGGTCGCTCGTCGCCCATATTCACGAACTTGTGCGGCGCGCTGCCCTTGAACTGAATGCAGTCGCCCTCCGAGAGCTCGAAATCCTCACTACCGACGGTGACACGGATCTTCCCCGTCGTGACCAGCAGGATCTCCTCACCCTGATGGATGGGACCGGCGATCTCTCCCTGAGACAGGCCCTCGAACTGGACGACGCGCAGCCGCCCCGCGGGGATGCCCTTGGTAAGGAAGACGACGTCTGCGACACTCCTGTCACCGTCCAATATCGCCCGGTGCGGGCGCTCGTGCCGACGTACGACCGACACGGTGGGCAGTTCATCGTCCTCGACGAAGTACGTCGCAGACTTGCCGAGCGCCCGGGCTATCCGAAGAAGCGCGCCGACGGTCGGCGAAGTCCTGCCGCGCTCGATCTCCGAAATGTGCGTGGGCGACATGCCCGAGGAATCCGCCACCTGCTTGAGCGTCATGCTCTTGGCCAGACGTTCGAGCTTGACCCTTCTGCCGAGTTCAGCTTTGTCCAACATGGTTCACCCCTCCTTTGCCCAACAACCCAGTCCGACCTCGATCGCCCCCCGCGCGAGGTGGGTACCCGGATGCGGCCCTGCGAGGCCAGCGTTGTATCTGGAGTACGTGGCCAACCGGACTCGTTGCGAGTCCTTTCCCTCGTACTCCTCAGTACCTCAATACCGTCGCGCTCAGATTACGTCGAGTTCCACTCCTTCCTCGCTCCACTCAGTTTCGAGGACAGATTCGCGGGAATCCGCGGCCCCGCCGTCGAGCACGGATTCGTAGACGTCGAGAATTCGGCCGGTGACTCGATCCCAGGAATACTGACGCACTTCCCTCCCGGCGGACTCGGTCAGACGCTGTCTGAGTTCACCGTCGCGAGCCAGTCTGATTACGCCCTCCGCTATCGAATCCGGGTCACCCCGGCGCACCAGAAGGCCGGTTACTCCGTCCTTCACCACGTCTCTGTAGCCCGCGATATCGGACGCGACAACTGCCGCCCCGGCGGCCATCGCCTCGATCAGGACTATTCCGAAGCTCTCCCCACCCGTGGCCGGCGAGCAGAACACGTCCGCCTCGGCGTAGTACCGGCTGAGCGCCTCTCCGGACACGCGTCCAGCGAACACCACGCGGTCCCCCACGCCGTCCGGCAGGTGCGACCGGTAGTAACCGGACATGGGTCCGCTCCCAACGACGACCAGACGTGCCCGGGGAACCTCCCGCAGAATGCGAGGCATCGCCCTCAGCAGGAACTTGGCGCCCTTGCGCGGCTCCAGCCGCCCGACGAACAGGATGTTGAAGGACCCGTCGCCGCGAGGGGGAGCGGGCGTGGCGGTTGAGAACCTGTCGATGTCCACCCCGTTGGGGATGATCGTGTACTCGCCGCCGAAATGCCTGGAGACCGTCCGCACTGCCGCGGCGGACACGGCTATCCTTGCGTCCAGCTTGTCGATGTAGCTCTCGAGAAGCGGGCGGAACAACCTGTAGCCCAGGGCTCCTTCGTTGTTCGCGTGGAACGTACCCACGACGGGAACTTCCGCTTCGGCCAGGACGGCCAGGCACAGCGCCGGCATGAGCGGCTCGTGCAGGTGCAGGACATCGAACCGCTCCGCCAGAAGCACCCTGCGCACCTTCCCTCTCATGCGCACGTCGACGGCCACGGGGCAGATGGAACCGTTCGCGGGAATCGGCACCGAGCGTCCGATCCTTATGACCTGTTCCTCGTTCGGCGCCCGGCCCGAACCGAAGTGCGTGGTCACAACGCGGACGTCGTGCCCCAGACGGCCGAGCTCGACGCAGGTGTGGTACACATGCTCGGGCACGCCGCCCGGATAGGGATGGTAGGTCGTTGTGACAATGCCTATCTTCAAGAGCGTCCTCCCGCGTTGCCCCAGATGGGCTGCAACATGCACCACTGCCCCGGGTAGCGGGCGATGTAGTTCTCGATGATGTCGGCCAGTTGCTGAGTGTGTGCCGCTTCATCGAACTCCCCGTCTTCCTCGACCGCGGGCGCAAGCGGGGCCTCGATGTGACTCACGAAGGTCCCGTCGGGCTGACGGATACAGAACCCGGGCACTATCGGAGCTCCGAGCTTCGCCGACCAGTACGCCGCTCCTCTGGGAAACAGGGTCTTCTCACCGAAGAACTCGACCTCGATACCGTCGCCGTCGATCAGACGCTCGCCGACCACAAGGACCACCTCATTCCGCCTGAGGGCCCGGGCTATCCCTAACGGCCTCCCGAGCGGGATGACCTTGATGCCGCGCCGCTCACGCATGGAGGTGACAGACCTTTCGGATGCTCTCTGCGTGACCGGCTCCACGATAGCGGAGAGCCCGGGCAGCTCGCCGGTCTCCGCCAGGGCCGCGCCGCCCATGTCCCAGTTGCCCAGGTGCGCCGTCACCAGAAGCGCGCCCCTGCCGCCGCGGAGCGCTTCCTTCAGATGTTCGATCCCCTCGGTGCGCACGATCTCATGCACCTTGCCGCGGATCCTCCCGTTCAGCCCGAAGAAGTCGGCCCAGTAGAGGGCGTAGCTTCGGAACACCTGCCGGACCACCGCCCTGACCTCCGGACTCTCCGGAGGCTTCCGTATCACGCGTGACACGTTCTCGCTGGCCACCCGCCGCTTGTCGGGCATCACGATGAAGGCAATGCCGGAGAGCACCGAAGCCAGCCAGTAGCTCATCCTGCGCGGCAGATTCGCAGCCAGCACCGAGCCCGCCCTGAGCAGCGGGTAGGCGTTGAGCAGATTGAGCTTGGACGTGTCCGCGAGGAGAACCAGCGAGAGCGCGGAGTACGCGACGGCCCCCACTCCGAGAACCACCAGGAGGCTCCTCGGGCCTATGATGTCGACGATGACACCCGAAGCGATGCCTGCCACGCCGAACGCCGCCTTGCTGACCATCTCGCGAAACCCGAAGGCCTTTCCAACAACCTCAGCCGGCATGTTCTCCTGGAGGATCGTGTCGCAGGTGACCATCGTCGGCGCGATGAGGAGACCCAGCACGAATATCCATGCTCCGAGAACGGGGATGGAGCCCGCCGTCGAAAGAACCATGATGACGACGCCGGACGCGAGAAAGCTGACCGTGATGATCGCCCGCCGCTGAGTCCTTTGGAAGAATCTGCCTACCACGAGCGAGCCCAGCAGCATGCCGACGCCGCCGACCGAGAACAGCATCCCCACGTCGGCCGCTCCGAGTCCGAACTCGTTGCGCACGAGCACCGGACACGCGATAACCACTCGGTTGCCCCGCATCTGCGCCACGCCGTCCTTGAGATCGGCCATGAGGCGATGGTAGGCGGACCCGATCACCTCGACCTCCTCCTCCAGAGGAGCCGCGATCTCCCGGCCCAGCTTCGCCGCGCCTCCGGCCAGCTCAGCGCGCGAGTGCGCCCTCAGCGTCTGCCTGGCCGTCTCGCCGAGCGCGTGCCGCAGCGCCGCGTGCTCTGCCTGGCGCGCCTCCTTCATCTCGGACATGCTCTTGAGCGTGATGAAGGCCACGAACGCCGCGGATATGACGTACGTGCCCGAGTCGGCGAGGAACCCGGCCGTGAAGCCGAACCGCGCCACAAGGAGCCCGCCACCCCACGGACCCAAC
>JALGZG010000123.1 GCA_025782345.1 bacterium
GCATCGCGCAGGGCGCGTTCGATGAGGCGGCGAAGTACGCGCGGCAGAGAGAGCAGTTCGGCAAGCCCATCGGCTCGTTCCAGGGCATCCAGTTCATGCTGGCCGACATGGCGACGCAGATCGAGGCGGCCCGGGCGCTGGTCTATTACTCCGCGCGCCTCGTTGACTCGGGAGCGAAGGACATCGGGAAGATGTCCGCGATGGCCAAGGTCTTTGCATCAGACGTCGCGATGAAGGTCACGACGGACGCGGTGCAGATCCTGGGCGGCTACGGCTACATGAAGGAATACCCGGTCGAGAAGATGATGAGAGACGCGAAGATCACTCAGATCTATGAGGGCACGAACCAGATCCAGCGCTCGATCATCGCCTCGGCCGTGCTCAAGGAGAGCGCGGCGAAGGAGAAGAACGCGTAGTTGCTCCCGACCCTCCGCGGCCACGGCCACCTTTGGAGGCCGGACGGGTTCCACCCATGAGGGTAGACCAGTGAACGTACGTAATCGTTCTCATAAAGCAGGTCCCGGACACCACGGACGTTCAGATAGACCGTGAAACGAACACGCTGATTCGCGAGGGTGTGCCCAGCATCATCAACCCCTTCGACATGTACGCGATCGAGGAGGCGTTGAGGGTACGTGAGGGTGCGGGGGAGGGAACGGTCACGGTGATGTCCATGGGGCCGCCGCAGGTGGATGTGGCGCTCAAGGAGGCCATCGCGCTGGGCGCCGATCGTGCCGTGCTTCTGTCCGACAGGGCGTTTGCGGGCTCGGACACGTGGTCCACATCCTATACGCTCGCAGCAGGGATAAGGAAACTCGAGGACTACGACCTCATTCTGTGCGGGAAGCAGGCCATCGACGGCGACACCGCCCAGGTGGGTCCGGGCGTCGCGCAGTTCCTCGGTGTTCCACAGGTGACCTGCGCCCGCAAGCTCACCATCGAGAGTGGATCGACCGCCACCGTCGAACGGATGCTCGAGGACGGCTACGACGTCGTCAAGGTGCCGCTGCCCGCGGTTGTCACGGTGGTCAAGGAGATCAACGAGCCGCGCCTGCCGTCGCTCAAGGGCAAGATGAAGGCGAAGAAGGCCGAGATCACGGTGTGGGGCTCGGGTGATCTCGACGTCGACCAGGAAGAGCTCGGTCTGGATGGCTCGCCGACGCGCGTCGTCCGGGTGTTCGCGCCCGAGGCTCGATCTGGCGGTACCATCTTCGAGGGCCAGGTCGAGGAGATGGTGGAGTCGCTGGTCCGGGAGCTCGTGCCGATTCTCAAGGGAGAGATCTAGCGCAGGAGACGTGACACGTGAGCAGCATTGAGGTACTGGAGAATCTATGTGTGGGGTGCGGGCTGTGCGTCAAGGCCTGCCTATACGACGCGATCGAAATGGTCGACGGCATTGCCGTCATAAAGGACAACTGCACGCTGTGCGGTGCGTGCGTCGAACCGTGCAAGTTCGACGCGATCATACTGCGCAAGTCCCGCCGTGAGACCGTCTCCCCGGACGACTTCAAGGGCGTGTGGGTGGTCGCGGAGCAGAGGGCGGGAGAGATCCACGGCGTTTCGTTCGAGCTTCTGGGCAGGGGGCGTGAGCTCGCGGACGCTCGCGGAGCGCCTCTGGCCGCCGTGCTGCTCGGTTCGAACGTGGGCGATGCGAGCAGGCAGCTCATTGCTCACGGCGCCGACGTCGTCTATGTGGTGGACGACCCCGCGCTCGAGCATTATCTCGACGAGCCGTACGCCAACGTCGTAGCGGCGCTCATCGACAAGTACAAGCCCGAGATCGTCCTCACCGGCGCCACGTCCGTTGGACGGTCGCTGATCCCCAGAGTTGCCATTCAGGTGCGGACCGGGCTGACCGCCGACTGTACCGCGCTCGACATCGACGATCAGGAAGGGCTGCTGCTCCAGACTCGTCCCGCCTTCGGCGGCAACATCATGGCCACCATCGTTTGCCCCAACCACAGGCCGCAGATGGCGACCGTCAGACACAAGGTGATGACGGCGCTGGATGCGGATTCCAGCCGGAAGGGTGATATCGTATCTGAGAGGCTGCCGGCTGAGCTCTTCGAGACCAGCACCGAGTTCGTCGAGTTCGTGAAGGACCTCACGTCCGTGGTCAATATCGCCGAGGCGGACATCATCGTCTCCGGTGGCCGTGGCCTGGGCGCTCCCGAGAATTTCGAGATGCTCGCTGGTTTGGCCGACGTCCTCGGCGGGGCTGTCGGCGCTTCGAGGGCCGCCGTCGACGCGGGCTGGATCCCCTACTCGCACCAGGTGGGGCAGACAGGCAAGACCGTGCAGCCCAACCTGTACTTCGCATGCGGGATCTCAGGAGCGGTTCAGCACCTGGCCGGTATGCAGTCCTCCAGGACCATCGTGGCTATCAACAAGGACCCCGACGCGCCCATCTTCAAGGTAGCGACCTACGGCATCGTGGGTGACGTGTTCGAGGTACTGCCCGCGCTGACGAAGAAACTCGCGGCCGAGTTCTCTTAAGCCGGCCGCGAGTCGTGTGCGCTCTTCGCCGTTCCCGTGTGGCATCGAGGCGGGGCGTTCTGCCCGCCTGAATACCCCCGTCGCGCGTATCCTACTCGTGCCGGGCCATCGCGGCCCGCAGCATCGCCAGTCTCTCCGACACCAGTGCGTCACAGGCTTCCAGGTCCGAGGGCGCAGGGTCGATGCCCTCCCGTCCTGTTTCTCCCGAGTACGACAGTGGGTGGCTTTTCAGGAGCCCGCCGGGCAGGGCTTCTGTCACCACGCGGCCGTCCATGTCCGTTGGTATTGCAAGGCCCAGGAGTGCTAGGACCGTGGGCGCCACGTCCTCGCCCGTGAGCGAAAGCGCACGCTTTCGCTGAGCTATGTTCGCGCCCCTCAGGATCAGGACACCCGGAGGGCCACCCGAGTGCGACCCGGAAATCGTCGGGACGTCGAGGGATGGGTGGGTCCCATAGGTGGAGCAGATGACGAACACCGTGTTCTCGTCCGTCAGCCTCCTGAGCCTCTCGATGCAGCTGTCGATGAAAACGAAGTAGTTTGTGAGCACGCTCTCGTACCGCTCGTGCTCGGGCGGAGAGTGCTCGAAGAACGACGGCATCGCGGGTGCCAGGAATCTGTGTAGGATGACGTCGAGCCCCCCGAAGCACACCAGGGTCAGGTCGGGTTCTTCGTCCGCCATCAGAGACGCAGCGATGTCGATCGTCGTCAGATCCGACAGGAAGGCCCACCTTGCCGCGAGCAGATGCTCGCTCCATTCTCCCTCACCGGCGCCCCCGTCGAAGACGAGCCGGCGGAACTCGTCCTCGCAGAGTTCCTCGTTGCGTGCGACCGCGTCGGCGACCCTTGCGGCGACATCGTCCGAGGAGGAGAGAGCATCGCCGCTCACGATCGCCGCCGGCAGCCCGGTCTCGTGGATCGGCGTCTGGGGCCGGTAGGGGGCAACGACGAGCCGTTGCGATTCGCCGACCGGCCATGAGGCCGGCCA
Organism: bacterium; assembly: GCA_025782345.1. Lineage (GTDB taxonomy): Bacteria > Joyebacterota > Joyebacteria > Joyebacterales > Joyebacteraceae > JALGZG01. Next base: position 3,482 of record JALGZG010000123.1, read on the forward strand.
CCCGACGGAGAGCGCCGTGCCGCCCGACCGGGCGACCAGTCTCCCGAGTTCCGGCGCCAGACCGAACAGGCGTCCGCCCGTACTCGCCAGGCGGGCGCGCTCGTTGTCCGTGAGACCCCGGCCCCGGGCAAGCACCGTCCAGCCGGCCTCCGGTATCGCCGGTAGCTCGGCGGCGATCTCGCCTGTCAGGCCACGCGTCAGAAGGGGCGTGATCGACGGCAGCTTGCCCTCCTCCAGCAGTTTGCGCATCAGGAACCAGTCCAACCCGTCCAGACCGACCACGACGATCTTGAGACCGGTGGAGGGCCCCGCCGGCACGCGCGTGCCGGGTTCCCAACCGATGACGAAGCTCATGAGTGCCAGTGACGCGACCAGCACGACCGCGAGGATGGCTCTTCGGATTGTCATCTCTTCTCCTTGCCCCGCTTTGTTTCTTGTTGGATGGCCACAATGATAGTAAGCTTTCTAGCATGCCTAAAACCGGCCAGTCAAGAAAAAGGTCGCCCCGGAAGCCCTCCCGAAGCGAGCATCAGGCGCCCGCGCACCTCGTGATCCGCGGGGCGCGACAGCACAACCTCAAGGGATTCGACCTCCTTATCCCGAGGGGGTCGCTCACAGTGATTACCGGCCTGTCCGGGTCTGGCAAGTCGTCTCTGGCCTTTGACACCATTTACGCCGAGGGTCAGAGGCGGTACGTCGAATCGCTTTCGGCCTATGCGCGGCAGTTCCTCTCGCAGATGCAGAAGCCTCGCGTCGAGCTGATCGAGGGGCTGTCGCCCGCCATCGCCATCGAGCAGCGGACGGCGGCGAGGAATCCTCGCTCGACCGTCGGAACAGCCACCGAGATATACGACTACATGCGGCTCCTCTACGCCCGCGTGGGGCACGCCCACTGCCACTCATGCGGACGCGAGATCTCGCAGCTTACGGTCGACCAGATGGCCGACCGCGTGCTGTCGCTTCCCACCGGCAAGCGTGTCCACGTCGTGGCGCCGGTGGTAAGAGGCAAGAAGGGGCAGCACCGTGACGTCCTGGCGAGGATCGAGCGGGGCGGATTCGTCCGCGTGTGCGTCGACGGTGAGACCATGGAAGTGCACGACGTCGGGGAACTGGCCAAGAACAAGAAGCACGACATAGACGTGATCGTCGACAGGCTCGTCCTGAAGGACGGAGTGCGGCAGCGTCTGGTCGACTCGCTGGAGACCGCGCTTGAGCTGACGGACGGGCTGGTTCGCATCACGGCGGGCAAGGACGAGATGCTGCTCTCCGCGACGGCGAGTTGTCCGCACTGCGGGGTTGGTCCCGGAGAGATCGAGCCGCGCATGTTCTCTTTCAACAGCCCTTACGGAGCGTGTCAGACGTGCGGAGGTCTCGGGACTCAGATGAGAGTCGAGATCGATCTCATCGTACCCGACCCCGGTCTCTCATTGAGGGACGGAGCGGTGTCGTGCTGGCCCGACCTGGCGACCGGCTGGGCGAGGCACAAGCTGGACGCGCTGTCGGAGTACTACGGCTTCGGTCTCATGACCCCGTTCGGGGAGCTGGACGAGCACATCCGGAACGTGCTTCTCAGGGGGTCCGGCGAGGAGAAGATAGAGTACAAGATCGAGTTTGAGAAAGGGCGCTGGGAGTACGTCGGTGGCTTCGAGGGCGCGATACCGAACCTGGAACGGCGCTATCGGGAGACCAAGTCGGAGAACGTACGGCGCTGGATCGAGGGCTTCATGGCCGTCGACCTGTGCCCCGACTGCGAGGGCGCGAGGCTCAAGCCCGAGGCCCTGGCCGTGACCGTCGGTGAGCTGCCCATCAGCGCGGTCACGGCGATGTCAGTGAAGCAGTGCATCGGCTTCTTCGAGAGCCTCTCGCTCAAAGGAACCGCCAAAGAGATCGCCGAGGAGATCCTGAAGGAGATTCGTGAGCGGCTCGGCTTCCTGGCCAACGTCGGGCTCGACTACCTGACGCTCGACAGGTCATCCGGGACTCTCTCGGGCGGTGAGGCTCAGCGCATCCGACTCGCCACGCAGATAGGCACGCGCCTCGTGGGCGTCCTGTACATCCTCGACGAGCCGTCGATAGGACTGCACCAGCATGACAACGCGAAGCTCCTGAAGACGCTGATGGCGCTCAGGGACATCGGGAACACGGTCATCGTCGTGGAGCACGACGAGGAGACCATCCGCAGAGCCGACTGGGTCGTTGACCTCGGTCCGGGTGCCGGGAGAGACGGCGGTTACCTGGTCGCGAGCTGTCCTCCCGACGAGCTCCCGAAGCACGCCGGCTCCATCACCGGGCGGTACCTCGCGGGCACGGAGAGCATCAAGCTGCCCACCGAGCGCAGGCCGAGCGGGGGACCCGTGCTCAGGGTGGTCGGCGCGCGAGAGAACAACCTGGCCAACATCGACGTCGAGGTGCCGCTCTCGACCCTGACGTGCGTGACGGGTGTCTCCGGCTCCGGGAAGAGTACGCTTGTGTCCGACATCATCCATCGAGCCCTCGCGGAGTGGTTTCACCGCTCGAGGAAGATCCCCGGCAAGTTCGATCGCATCGAGGGGCTGGAGTACATAGACAAGGTGGTCAACATCAGCCAGTCTCCGATCGGACGGACGCCGAGGTCGAACCCGGTAACATACACGGGGACATTCGTGCACATCCGCCAGCTCCTGGCGAAAGTGCCCGAGGCGCGGGCGCGCGGCTACAGACCCGGGAGGTTCAGTTTCAACGTCCGTGGAGGGCGGTGCGAGGCGTGCCGGGGTGGGGGACAGGTGAAGATCGAGATGCACTTCCTGCCGGACGTCTTCGTGACGTGCGAGGCCTGCGCCGGCAAGCGATTCAACCGGGAGACGCTCGAGATCACCTACAAGGGTAAGAACATCGCGGACATCCTCGAGATGACCGTCGCTGAGGCTCTGGACTTCTTCTCGAGCATACCCATGATCAGAAGGAAGCTCCAGACACTTCAGGACGTCGGCCTCGGATACATACACCTGGGCCAGCCGGCCACCACACTGTCCGGCGGAGAGGCGCAGAGGATCAAGCTCTCCTCCGAGCTGTCGCGGAGGAGCACCGGCCGGACACTGTACATCCTGGACGAACCTACCACGGGGCTGCACTTCCACGACGTCAAGATGCTGCTCGACGTGCTCGGACGCCTGGTCGACCGCGGCAACACCGTCCTGGTCATCGAGCACAACATGGACGTCGTGAAGACCGCAGATTACATCATCGATCTCGGTCCGGAGGGAGGCGATGAGGGCGGACGGGTCGTCGTGGCCGGAACGCCCGAAGAGGTCGCGCGCAAGAAGGACTCGTACACGGGTGCTGTGCTCGCGCGTGTGCTGAAGGAGTAGCTTCGTGAGTGAGTTTTGCTCAGATTCCGTCCCTCGGCGCCGGCGACCGGAGCGCTCGGGGTCCGAGACAGGCCGGCTTTCTCACGTTGCCGGGCGGGTCACGATGTGGGCGCGCGTTGCCTGTTCGGGGTCCGAAACGGCTTGACCGCACGTCTCTCACTCTCATACAATAACAGGTTGTATCCGGATGCCTCGCGGCGTCCGTGCGTCGAACTGTGCCCGGCAGCGCCGGGGCCGTCTGCCGATAGCAGGAGTGTTGCAACCGATGCTGACACAGGAGGTGGCCACCGTCAGGAAGACAGCTCTCTACGATGAGCACGTTGCCCTCGGGGCCAGGGTCGTTGAGTTTGCCGGATGGGCCATGCCCATGTTCTACGATGGGATCGTCAGCGAGCACCGACGGGTGCGGAGCACCGCCGGACTGTTCGACGTGTCCCACATGGGGGAGTTCCTCGTTTCGGGGACCGACGCTCTCCACGCCCTGGAGAAGCTCACCACCAACCGACTTGCCTCGCTCGCCGAGGGCCGGGTGCAGTACTCGGCCATGTGCTACGAGAACGGCGGGTTCGTGGACGACCTTCTCATTTACGCGATGCCGGGGCACTACATGCTCGTGGTCAACGCCGCCAATCGAGACAAGGACCTCGAGTGGATCCGCACGAACCTCACGGGCGACGTTGTGGTCGACGACGTGTCCGAAGAGACGGGGCTGATAGCACTTCAGGGGCCCGCGTCCGAGGGAGTGCTGGCCGAACTGACGACGGCCGATCTGTCGGGGCTGCGCTACTACCACTGGACGAAGACGGAGATCGCGGGCCGCGAGACGACACTGTCCAGAACCGGCTACACCGGCGAGGACGGTTTTGAGATCTACTGCGATCCCAAGGACTCGCGCAGCATCTGGGGCGCCGTGCTGGACGAGGGAGCGGCGGTGCACGTCGAACCTGTTGGCCTCGGTGCGCGAGACACGTTGAGGCTCGAGATGGGCTACAGCCTCTACGGCAGCGAGATGGACGCGAGCCGGATACCGCCGGAGGCCGGTCTGATGTGGGTCACCAAGCTCTCGAAGGGCGACTTCATCGGACGCGACGCGATCGTTCGCAGAATGGACGAGGGAATCAACGAGCGGATCGTCGGGTTCGAACTCACGGGCAGAGGCGTTCCGCGTCTGGGGCACCGGATCCTCGTCGGAGACGACGAGGTCGGGCACGTGACCAGCGGGACGTTCTCCCCGAGCCTTCAGAGAGGCATCGGGCTCGGCTACGTGAGGTCGGACGTGACCGGCGAGCTCTCCGTGGATATACGAGGCAATCACATCGAGGCGCACACGGTCTCCCTTCCGTTCTACCGGGAGGGAAGCGTCAGGCGCAGCCGTTAGCGCCCTGCTCTCCAACGGAGGCGGCAGCGTGCCGCTCGCGGGAGAGCCTGGCGCGTCAAATCACGAGGTGAGAAATGGGCGAGAAGGACCTTCTGTTCACCGAGACGCACGAGTGGCTCAGCGTGGAGGGCGACGTGATTACGCTGGGACTCACCGACTACGCACAGGGTGAACTCGGGGACATCGTGTTCGTCGAGCTTCCCGAGGCCGGCAGGAGCCTGGCCGCGGGCGACGTGCTGACCACGGTGGAGTCGGTCAAGAGCGTCAGTGAACTCTACGCGCCAATCGAGGGTGAGATCATGGAAGGGAACGCCGCTCTCGAGGACGATCCCGCCCTCATCAACTCTGATCCGTACGGCGATGGTTGGATCGCGAAGCTCAAGCTTGCTTCCGGAACGGACGTCTCGCAGTTCATGACCGCCGAGCAGTACGAAACGCATATCAAGGGGTAGGCTTGCCGTACGTCTCCAACACAGACCGCGATCGTGAAGAGATGCTCCGCGAGATAGGGGTCGCGTCCATCGATGACCTCTTTGCTGATGTCCCGCGGGAACTGCGGACGAAGACGGAGCTTGACGTGCCGGGCCCGCTGTCGGAAGCGGAACTCGTCCGGCACATGCGGAGTCTCGCGTCGATGAACCGGACGACGGACGATGTGGTCAGCTTCCTCGGAGGCGGCATCTACGACCACACGGTGCCCGCGGTCGTCCGACACGTAATGAGCATGCCACAGTTCTACACGGCCTACACGCCGTACCAGGCCGAGGCGAGCCAGGGAACCCTGCAGAGCATCTACGAGTTCCAGTCTCTGGTCTGCCGGCTCACGGGGCTCGACGTGGCCAACGCGTCCATGTACGATGGCGCATCCGCCGCGGCCGAGGCCTGCCTGATGGCCGTCGGCATCACCCGGCGAAACAAGATCCTCGTCGCCGGCACTGCCAACCCGTCCCTGAGGGCCGTAGTCGCGACCTATCTTGAGGCTTCCGACATCGAGATCGTGGAACTGCCGATGACGGGGGGCGTGACCGACGCGACGGCGCTCGAGGCGCACCTGCCGGGCGCGGCGGTCCTTGTGGTTCAGCACCCGAACTTCTTCGGCCTGCTGGAGCCAGTAGACGAGCTGTCGGCGAAGTGCGCGGAGGCAGGTGTGCTTCTCGTGGCGTCCGTCGACCCGCTGTCGCTCGCGGTGCTCAAACCGCCGTCCGACTACGGCGCGGCGATAGCCGTCGGGGAGGGACAGTCGCTGGGGAATCCCGTTGGGTACGGCGGCCCGCTCCTCGGTTTCATGGCCGCCGACAGGAAGTACGTGAGGAGGATGCCGGGCCGGATCATCGGCGCCACTACGGACGCAGACGGACGGCGCGGCTTCGTGATGACCCTTCAGACGCGCGAGCAACACATCCGCAGACAGAAGGCCACCTCCAACATCTGTACCAACGAGGGACTCGTGGCGCTGGGCGCGGCCGTGCACATGTCGCTCCTGGGGAAGAAGGGCTTCCGTGAACTCGCGCTCCAGGTGACGTCCAAGGCGCACTACGCCGCCCTTGCCCTGGCCGCCGTCGCGGGCGTCAGTCTTCGCTTCGACGGACCATTCTTCAGGGAGTTTGTGATCGATCTCCCCGTGCCCGCTCACCGCGTCAAGGAGGAGTTGGGCAGGGTCGGCATCTGGCCGGGCATCTCATGCGGCTGCTACTACGACGGCATGGACAACAGTCTCCTGGTCTCCCTCAGCGAGCGCCACACGCGCGAGGACATCGATTCGCTCGCGTCCGGTCTCGAGGCCGTCATCTCGTCAGGAGGGACCGCATGACGGATCTCCGCACGACGGGACACGTTCTCGAACCCACCGTGTTCGAGCTCTCGCATCCCGGGCGCTCGAGCTACAGGCTGCCCGCGCTGGACGTTCCGTCCGCGGACCTGGCGGAGGTTCTGGGGGCCTCGAACCTGCGCTCGACGCCCCCCGAGCTTCCCGAGCTCTCGGAGCCGGAGGTCGTGAGGCACTTCACCCGACTGGCGGAGATGAATTTCCACATCGACCGGGCGATCTACCCTCTTGGCTCGTGCACCATGAAGTACAACCCGAAGATCAACGAGGAGATGGCGGGACTTCCCGGATTCACGAGCGTCCACCCTGAGGCTGCCGCCGGCGAGTGCCAGGGAGCGATCTCGCTCATCTACAACCTGGGCCGCATGCTGGCCGAGATATCCGGCATGGACGAGGTGAGCCTGCAGCCGCCGGCCGGAGCGTCGGGCGAGCTCGCGGGCATGCTCATGGTGCGCGCGTACCTGGCGGACCAGGGAAATCCTCGCAGCAAGGTCATAGTCCCCGACACGGCGCACGGCACGAATCCAGCCAGCCTGACGCTCGCGGGCTACGAGTCGGTCGAGATACCCTCTGGCCCGGACGGGAGGATCGACGTCCAGGCTCTGGTCGCCGCCGTCGATGAGGAAACGGCCGCCTTCATGATAACCAACCCGAACACGCTGGGCGTGTTCGAGAACAGAATCGCGGACATCGCGGAGATCGTCCACGGCGTCGGCGGAGTGCTGTACCTCGACGGGGCGAATCTCAACGCCTCACTCGGTGTCGTCCGCCCGGGTGACGTCGGGTTCGACGTCATGCACTTCAATCTGCACAAGACATTCTCGACGCCTCACGGCGGCGGCGGTCCCGGGTCGGGACCCGTTGGCGTGAAGAGCTTCCTCGCGGACTATCTCCCGAGCCCGGTCGCGCGCCGCGACGAGCGGAAGCCCAGGGGACTCGAGTTCGACTTCGACTACGACAGGCCGAAATCCATCGGCAAGGTGCACGCGGTGTACGGGAATTTCCTGGTCGCCGTGAAGGCCTACGCCTACATACTGACACTGGGGCCGGAAGGGCTGAGGCGCGTGGCGGAGAACGCCGTGCTTAACGCCAACTACCTGCAGAAGAAGCTCGAGCCCTTCTTCGAACTCCCCTACGGTGGGCTCTGTCAGCACGAGTTCGTCCTCTCGGCGTCGAGGCAGAAGGAGCAGGGGGTCAGGGCCCTGGACGTGGCCAAGAGGCTCCTCGACTACGGCATTCACTCGCCCACTGCCTACTTCCCGCTCGTCGTCAAAGAGGCTCTGATGATAGAGCCGACCGAGACGGAGAGCAGAGCGTCTCTCGACAGGTTCGTCGAGGTGATGCGGACCATCGCCGAGGAGAGCGCGTCCAGTCCCGAGCTTGTCACGGGCGCTCCGACAGAGACCCCGGTGGGCCGTCTGGACGAGTCCCGCGCGGCCAAGGACCTGGACGTGGCTTGGAGAAAGAGCTAGATGATGGCGAGCTTGTCCGGGGAGAGCCTCAACTGGACCTCGTGGCCGATGCTCAGAAGCCCCATCAGGGCCGTACTGGCGGTGGCGTTCGTGGTGCTGATGGCGTGGACGATGCAGGCCCTGTTTCGCACCACCTACTTCACCGTGGTCGCGGTGCTCCTGGTCTGGGGGCAGATCGCGGGCTTCTTCCTGCCGACGAGGTTCTCACTGACGGCAGATGGTGTCTCCGTCAGGGGGCTCGTCAGCAGACGCGAGAAGAACTGGAACGAGTTCCGGTCGCACTACGTCGACAAAGAGGGAATGCTGCTCTCGCCGTTCATCGAACGGTCCAGACTGGAACGATTTCGAGGTGTGTCGCTTCAGTTCCACGGCAACAAGGACGAGGTCGTGGCGTTCGTCGAGCGCATGATGGCCCGGAACGACGACACCGGCGACAGCGCGGAAGGTGGAGTGACCGATGAGCCCGTCGAGCGGCTGGGCGATGAAGGACAGGGCGGACGAGCGTCCGCTGCCTGAGCACAAGGAGGTGATGGACCGCTTCGCGCGGAAGATCATCGACTGGAGGATGGTCGCGCCGGCCGTTCTCTTTCTCGAGTCGGCGAAGCCTCTGTCGTTCCTGGGCAATCAGGCGCTGATCTTTTTCCAGCCGATGGTCCAGTCGATCTTCAACTTCAAGACCTACGATGAGGTTGCTGAGATCCTGGAGGATAGGGACAACCTCGAATACCTGTTGTCTAGTATAGAGAAGCTCGAAGCCGAGCGCACGAAGACAGAGCGTGAGGAGAAGAAGCGGCGCAGGGAAGAGAAGCGCGCCGCCAAGGCACACAAGGAAGGTAAAGATGAGTGAGAACGGGAAGATCAATGCGATCGTCGCGACGGACTGCGGCAGCACTACGACGAAGGCGATCCTGATCAAGCTTGTCGACGGCGAGTACAGACTCATCGTCAGGGGCGAGGCGCCGACCACGGTCGAGGCGCCGTTCGAGGACGTGACCAGAGGTGTGCTGAACGCGATACGGGAGGTGGAGGAGCTCTCCGGTCACGAGATCCTGGACGGCGAGGACATCATCCATCCGAACGACGGCAACCGGGGAGTGGACCTCTATCTCTCCACGTCGAGCGCGGGCGGCGGCCTCCAGATGATGGTCGCGGGCGTCGTCAAGAGCATGACGGCCGAGAGCGCCGAGCGCGCCGCGCTGGGCGCCGGCTCGATCGTCATGGACGTGCTGGCGTCGAACGACGGCCGCCTGCCGCACGAGCAGATCGAGCGGATCAGGCACCTGAGGCCCGACATGATCCTCCTCTCGGGCGGCATCGACGGCGGGACCATCACGCACGTCGTCGAGCTCGGGCAGATCATCTCCGCCGCCGACCCGAAGGCCAGGCTCGGCGCGGGCTACAACCTGCCCGTCATCTACGCGGGCAACAAGAACGCCAGGGAAGAGGTGGTGAAGCTCCTGGAGGACAAGACCTCGCTCTATCAGGTCGATAATCTGCGGCCGGTCCTCGAGCGTGAGAACCTGGGTCCCGCGCGCGACAAGATCCACGATCTCTTCATGGAGCACGTCATGGCGCAGGCCCCCGGCTACAGCAAGCTGATGGGCTGGACGGACGCGCCCATCATGCCGACCCCGGGCGCCGTTGGGTCCATGATAGAGGCCATCGCGAACCGGCACGACATCGAGGTGCTCGGCGTCGACATCGGGGGCGCGACGACCGACGTCTTCTCGGTCTTCCAGAAGACGTTCAACAGAACGGTCTCGGCCAACCTCGGCATGAGCTACTCGATCTCGAACGTGCTGGCTGAGGCCGGCATAGACAACGTGATGCGCTGGGTGCCGTTCAAGCTCCCGGAGCTGGAGGTAAGGAACCGCATCAAGAACAAAATGATCCGCCCGACGACGGTTCCGCAGTCGCTGGACGATCTCAAGATGGAGCAGGCCATCGCACGGGAGGCTCTGCGTCTCGCCTTCGAGCAGCACAAGAACTTCGCGGTCAGCCTCAAGGGCGTGCAGCAGGAGCGTACGATCTCCGAGGCGTTCAGTCAGTCCGCGTCTGGCGAGACGCTCGTCAACATGATGGACCTCGACCTCCTCGTCGGATCCGGCGGCGTGCTGTCGCACGCGCCGAGGCGGCAGCAGGCGGCGATGATGTTGATAGACGGCTTCCTGCCCGAGGGCACAACAAGGCTCGCGGTCGATTCCATCTTCATGATGCCTCAGCTGGGAGTCCTGGCGGAGGTTCACGAGCAGTCTGCCACGGAGGTCTTCGAGAAGGATTGCCTGATACATCTGGGCACGCTGGTCGCGCCGGTCGGGACGGGGCAGGAGGGCAAGCCCTGCATCAAGTTCGAGACCACGCTTCCCGACGGCACCCTTGTCAACGAGGACATACCCTTCGGTGAGATGAAGGTCTATCCGCTCGGCATCGATGAGACGGCGAGCGTGAAGGTGACGCCCGCCAGAGGATTCGACGCGGGCGCGGGGCCGGGCAAGCCTTTCGAGAGCACGCTCACAGGCGGCGTCGTCGGACTGATAGTGGATACACGCGGCAGGCCCTTCGTCCTCCCGACCGACGAGAGCGAGCGGGTGAAGAGGCTCGACAAGTGGGCGGCCGCGTTCGACGCGTATCCGCCCGCATAGGATCGGGTTGCTGCCTCCGGGCGCCTGCTCAGGGCCCGGGAGGGAGCCCCTACTGACGAACACGAGGAGCAGTGAATGGCACACGCATACACACCAGGACTGAGAGTGTCCGAGAAGACGGTCGTCCGCAAGGAGCGACGGCTTCCCATTAAGGGGGAGGTCGTGGTGGCGAAGGGCGACCACGTCACCTCGGACAGCGTAGTGGCGCGAACGCATCTGCCGGGCAACGTCCAGCTGGTGAACGTTGCCAGCAAGCTGGGGCTTCCCCCGGAAGACCTCCCCTCCGTCATGCAGAAGAAGGACGGGGACCCGATCGAGAAGGGCGAGGCCCTCGCGGTCACGCAGGGTTTCTTCGGCTTCTTCAAGTCGAAGGTCCTCTCGCCGTGCGAGGGCACGGTCGAGAGCATCTCGACCGTCACCGGACAGGTCATCCTTCGCGAGCCGCCGACCCCCATCGAGATAAACGCGTACATCGATGGTGAGGTCGTGGAGATCCTGCCCGAGGAAGGCGTCGTCGTCGAGGCGGTCGGCACGTTCATCCAGGGCATCTTCGGTGTCGGTGGCGAGAGAACGGGCGAGATCGCGGTGGTGGTCGATGGGCCAGGGCAGCCTCTCGACGAGTCGCTCATCACGGATGAGCACAAGGGCAAGATCATCATCGGCGGGTCGCACGTCACGTGGGACGGGTTGCAGAAGGCCACGGAGGTCGGCGCGCACGGCATCGTGGTCGGAGGGTTTGACGATCCGGACCTCAAGCGGCTTCTCGGCAAGGACCTGGGCGTGGCCATCACCGGCCACGAGGACCTGGCGACCGCCCTCATTCTGACGGAGGGCTTCGGTGAGATGACGATGGCTCACGGCACGTTTGATCTGCTGAGGTCCTGCGAGGGCAGGAAGGCGTCCATCAACGGTGCCACGCAGATCAGGGCGGGCGTCATCAGGCCGGAGATCGTCATTCCTATCGAGGGCGCCACGGCGGCGGACGTCCAGGACGGGGAGGGGTCCACGACCGGACTCGAGATCGGAAGCCTCATCCGGGCCATCCGCGAGCCCCACTTTGGCTCGCTGGGCAAGGTCACGGAGCTGCCGAACGAGCTTCAGAAGATGGAATCTGAATCGATGGTGCGTGTCCTCATGGTGGAGTTCGAGAACGGGGAGCAGGCGCTGCTCCCGCGCGCCAACGTGGAGATGATAGAGGAATAGCGAGAAACACCTTCAGGCCGTCCGTGCGAAGGCGGCCTGAAGGAACTGGCCCGCAGGACATTTGGCTTGACACTGTCCCGGCCGTTTGCTAGCTTCAATGTTTCAACTGCGCGAGCGCCTGTGGAGAAGCGATCCCGCAGTTCGTTCTTACCTATCGAAGGAGCGCTGGATGGTCGCGGACAAGGGGCGCCTGAGCGCCGAACGGTTCGGAACGGGGTTCGTCATTCTGTTGACTGTGACGGCCCTCTCTTTGTGTCCGGCACCGGCCGTCGCTCAAGACGGCACTCCGACCGAGGCCGACAGTCTGGCTCTCGTCCCGTCGCTGGCTCCGCCCGTGAACGTGCAGGCGGTGGACACGGACAACGATCGCGGCAGCCAGATAGATGTCTCCTGGGAGCCGTCCGCCGATGTTGAGACGGGCGGCGTTGAATTCTACCGCATCCTCCGCTCTTCTCACCCCGACACCGGCTTCGCTGCCGTCGGGCGCGTGGGTTTCACGCAGACCTCGTATGTCGACGCGGGGATGGAAGACGAGATCGAGTACTACTACCGCGTGGCGGCCGGTGTGGGGGATGAGGTGTTCCCCTCGATGACCGTCGGCCCCGTCATCTCGCGTCCTCACTGGTTCAACACGGGCCGGCTCAACTGCCTGGTCGCCGTCATCATCTTCGTTCTGGCAATCACTATCTTCGTCAGTTGGGCCAAGGGAGGCAGGGACCTCTTCATCAGGCGCCTGCCGGGTCTCGACGAGGTGGACAACGCCGTCGGGCGAGCGACCGAGATGGGGAAGCCGATCCTCTACATCACGGGCCTGTCCGGCATCTCCGACGTTGCGACCATCGCCGCCATCAACATCCTGGGCGAGGTGGCCAAGAAGACGGCCGAGTACAACACGAGGCTCATCGTCCCGTGCGCGGACCCCATCGTCATGGCGGTAGAGCAGGAAGTGGTCAAGGAGGCGTACGCCGAGATGGGGCGCCCGGATGCGTACAACGACGACGACGTCTTCTATCTCACGCGCAGCCAGTTCGCCTACGTGGCCGGCGTCAACGGCATCATGGTTCGCCAGCGCCCCGCCACCATCCTCTACATGGGCATGTTCTACGCGGAGTCGCTCGTGCTTGCCGAGACCGGCTCCTCCGTCGGCGCCATCCAGATCGCGGGAACCGACGCCGTCACGCAGCTGCCGTTCTTCATCACATCGTGTGACTACACCCTGATAGGCGAGGAGCTGTACGCGGCGAGCGCCTATCTGTCCAGGGAGCCGGTCCTGCTGGGCGGGCTCAAGGGAGTGGACGCCTTCAAGTTCATGGTTGGTGTGCTGCTGATACTCGGAGTGATCGCCGCGACGCTGGCGTCGTCAGGCGTTATCGAGGCGAATTTCATGGCACCGCTCTACGCGACAGGTTAGCGGGCGGGACAACGCACAAGAGGAAGAGCTTCAACCATGATGCGTAGACAGATCCCACTGGCACTGTGCTTCATTTTCGGCGTCTTCATGACGATCCAGTACTTCATCCCGCACCACACCATCGCGGACATGCAGGAGCGCATCCTCATGTGGCTCCAGACGCTTCTCGCGTTCGCGTTCCTCCTGGGGACCGTCAGCCTCATCAAGCTCCACTACCACAAGATCCGGAACAGGGCGGACGACCGTGGCTACAGCTTCGTCGCGCTCACCGGCCTTGTCGGGATGATGGCGCTCGGGTTCTTTCATCCCCAGCACAATCTGCCGGGCTCGCCGTTCAGCCAGATGTTCCTGAACGTTCAGGTTCCCATCGAGGCGACGATGTTCTCGCTCCTGGCGTTCTACATCGCCTCCGCGGCGTTCCGTGCGTTTCGGGCGCGGACGCTCGAGGCCACTCTGCTTCTGGTCGCGGCCTGCATAGTGATGCTGGGTCGCGTTCCCATCGGCGACATGATCCATGAGGGGATACCGCAGGCAACCAGGTGGATCCTCGAGGTGCCGAACCTGGCCTCGAAACGAGGCGTCATGATCGGTGTGGGGCTCGGCATGATGGCAACGTCCCTGAAGATCATTCTTGGCATTGAGAGAGCTTGGATGGGGGGCGGCGACTAGTCCGCGTGGTTGCGCGCGGCCTGCCGCGCTTCGGAGGTAGCGATGTCCTGGGCTGAGAAGGTGCTTCAGATAGACAGGCGA
>JALGZG010000350.1 GCA_025782345.1 bacterium
TGGCGTCCCTAATGTGTGAGAGTTGGAACCTGGTCGAGAGGTGGGTAAGGGAGATGGCGGAGCACCGTGCTGCGCCTACCTGCTGGACCGACCTATCTCGGACTCCTCGACCCTTATCACCTCCGGCGGTGTGAGCGCCAGAGCAAGATTCCGAAGGAAGTCGTGCCCGTTGTAGACGCGCGCCTCGATGCCGCGGATGCTCTCGAGGTTCCTTCGCATCCACTCTTTGCCCCGTCCCTCTTCCAGCGCGCTCTCGAAGGCGCCGGCCCGGAAACCCTGGGTCCTCCGAACCCGCGCGACATCCTCCGCGAGCAGCTCGAGCCCGAACTTGTGTGCCGGACGATCCGAGTGGACCGGAGTCCGCGCGAGGAACGGCTCGGTGAGCCCGCGCGAATGCACAATCCGCACGGATGGCCGCACGTAGGCTGTCCGGCACCAGCTCTCGACCTGCGTAGGACCTCCCTCCCCCTGCTTCTCGTATCGGCGCTTCGCCGTGTCGTAGCTCAACGCCTGGATGCCCGCACCGCGCCCCGGGATGAGCCCCATCGAAGGCGCACGGTGCAGAGCCGCATCGCTTATGAGCTGCACGGTCTGGTGCCCGAAGGCACCGCGGTGGAGGATCGGATGATGCTTCAGCTGGCGGGAGTGCGCGGACGCGACCGCCAGCCCGAGGATGAGCGACCCCACGATCGCCCTCGCCCGCACGCCTCGCGTCCAGCGAGCCCCGGCCGTCTCAAGAAGCCCACCTCCGGACAGAACGATCAGGGCGAACGGAAACGCGAGGTCCTTGAAGTGGATCGGCGCACCGCCGACCTTGACGACGTAGCCGGCAACGGTAAGGGCAAGCAGGACCATCAAGAGCCGTTCGCTGCGATGCAGAGTCCCGGGGCTCAGACGTCGCCGCAGGGCGAAGTAGAGCGCGGCCAATCCAATCAGGAAAGGGAGCGTCCAGTAGGGAGCGAGCGTGTCCCACAGATATCTCATCCCCTGCGTGATCCAGAGCTCGTCCTTGAGGTGAAACGTGTTGGGAAAGAGGTCCGCATAGTACCAGATGCGGAAGGCCAGGTAACCGCCCACCGAGACAAGCCCGGAAACGACGGCCGGCACCGGGATTCGCTTCGTCCTCAATCGGATGAGGATGAGCATCAATGCGAAGGGAACGGTCAGCTCGGGGCGCACCAGGGGGGAGATGCCGAGCAGGATCTGAAGAACCGTTGAGCCCGGGTAGAGCACGGCGCAGGCATAGACTCCCGCCATCACGAGAACGAGCGGGGATTCAAGCCCTGATGTGAAGTAGCAGAGCACACCGTAGCAAACCGATAGATAGACGAGCGGCAGGTTGTATCTCGTCCCGCCCTGCGCCCGATCCGAAGTGAGACCGCGGTTGGCCAGGACAGCGAGCCACCAGAAGGCGGCGAAAGAGAGAACGCCAGCTACTCGGACGATCACCCAGAAGTCCAGATGCAGGCCGCGAAGCAGCACGAGGAGGATGGCCCAGAGCGGGGACGAGAAACCCTCTACGTACTCGCCCGGGTTCCAGACGAGACCGGCTCCGCGAACGACAAGGTTGTCAACGTATCGGAAGTACACATACGCGTCATCCATGAGCCAGGCGTAGGTGAGAACAAGTCCCCCGCCGGCAAGCAGGCAGACGATCTCCGTGAGCGAGGGGCGGAAGCGGGCTGGGCTCAGTGTTCGGGGCATCAGTGGTCCACCACCTCAGTAGTCTCGCGGGTTCCTGAGTGGTCGCACCCTCGGCGCCGAGTGGTCAAGGGGTCGACTCCTTCTGTCTGCGCTCGTAGACCCTGTACCCGAAGCCCGAGTGGGCCTCCTCGTAGTTCGTAGCGACGAACCTGTCGAGTGCCAGGAACCGCTTCTCCGTGTCCTCGCCCGACACCCAGGGTCTCATCGTCTCGACCCGGATGACGAAACGCGGCGGACTCGCTTCGAGGCCCTCAAGGAAACGACTCCGGAGGCTGCGGATGTAGTCGGTCGAGACGTGGTGGTAGAAGTGGAAGTCGTAGACGAACGGCGTTCCCAGTGGAGCCTCCGCCATGAGCATCGCATGAACGGCTCCCCCGGTCCAGTCCAGCGGCTGGACCGTGTCCCCCGGTCGCACGTTCTCTGTGAGGTAGCCGGCGATCCTGTCGGCTCTGCGCACCCTGGGATCCAGCCACTCCTCCCCCGCCAGCCGCGCACGAAACTCCGCGGGAGGACGTATCCCCACGGCAGCTGCGATGACGAGCGCGAGGATGGGAACCCAGCGGAGGAGCTTCCAGCGGGTTGCCTCGACGAGGGCGAGCGAAGCGAGCAGGACAACGAAATAGGAGAACGGGAACCAGTGGTACGTCCAGAACTTGCCGCCGATCACTGGGTAGAGGCTGTAGCACACGACCAGCGCGATAAGCAGGAGCACCCGTCGTCTCTCGGGGCGGTCCAGGGTCGAGCGGAAGAGCGCGGCGAACGAGCCGACTGCGGCCGGCAGGAGCCACATCGTCCGGCCTCCTAGAGTGACCCACTCTCGCGCGAGGTACGCCGCCCGCTCGGACTCGCCGATCACGACGTGCGTACGAGAGAGCTCGCCGTAGAGCGGCCAGTAGCTTCGGGCCATCTCGATGAAGCCCGTGAGCGCGCCAATTCGGGCGAGATGGAGGGCCGTCGCTGCCAACGGGACCAGGAGCCCGAGCACCGAGAACACGAGCACGCGGCGGCTCGAGCCGGGCGACCTCGCGCCGCCCTCCGGGGCACGTGCTTCAAGCACGCCGAACACGACGACGGCCGGGAAGCCGATGACCGCCGCCGGTTTGATCGTAGCTGCTACGCCGAAGAGCACACCGACGATCAGCCATCGCGCCGCGCCGGGGAACCGCTTGAGCGACGTTGCCGCAAGGACAGCGCCCGCGATCGGCACGAGGGCGATGTACTCCCGCTGCAGGCTCATGTTCGGTCCGGTTGCCAGGTACATGAGCCCGAAGAGAATCGCTCCGCAGAATCCGACGCGGCGACCGGCTCGGCGCAAAGTGAGCCACGTGAGGGACATAAGAAGGGTCAACCACACGAGGTCGGCCAGCCGGAGGGCAAGATCATCGTAGCCGAACAGCCGCCCGACGAGCACGTGGAAGTAGTGGGCGCCCGGGGCGTTCATGTCGAAGAAGTCAACGTACGGAACGTAGCCGAAGCGGCTCATCCCGTACGCCATGTAGGTGAGAAGCGGCGCGTCGTGAACCATGCGCCACTCGAGCGAGAACCCTGCCTCGACGAGAAGGAGTCCCCCGAGCACCACAAGAACGGTAGCTGTGATGATCCTGACCATTGTCACCCCACGGACTCGGCGGCAGAAAGGCTGCTGCCCCGCTTGAGAATAGCCTTCGCGCGGCCTCTTCTGCAAGGGCGCGCTGAGCGCGCGGCTTCGCTTCTTGTCGGGTGCCACGCGCCGTGATAGGGTTGGCGTTTGAGACACGAGCCACAGAGGCAGACGATGAGACGTAACGCCGCTCGCGTTCTATTCGCAGTACTCGTGGTCGCCATTGCGCTCTTCGCCTTGGCCGTCCGAGAAGACGTCCTCTCCCTCGCTCCCTGGACATCGCCCGGAGGTGCCGCCTCTCCCCCCAACATCGTCATAATCGTCATGGACACGGCCCGCCAGGACAGGCTGTCGTGCTACGGATACGCGCGCGAGACATCTCCAAGGCTGCGCGAACTGGCCGAAGAATCGACGGTCTTCGACAGGGCCTACTCCACGAGTTCCTGGACCAACCCGGCGCACGCCTCGCTCTTCACGGGTCTCTATCCCGCGGCACACGGAGTGACTCAGGAACACTGGAAGATGAGTCAGGATCTGGCAACTCTCGCGGAGATCCTGTCGGAGCATGGGTACGAGACAATGGGCATCATCGAGAACAGCATGCTCTCGAGCGAATACGGTTTCCAGCAGGGCTTCTCGGACTACCATCTGACCAGCCGAATCCAGAAGATGCTCGACCGCGCGGAGTTCAACGACCGATCGGAGACCGGCAACCACGCCACGGACCTCTTCCTCAAGAGCCTCCGCGGAATGGCGCCGGGACGACCGTTTTTCATATTCGTCAACCTAATCGCTCCCCATCAGCCATACGACTCCTCGAAGCAGTTCATGCACGAGTTCGTGACGAATCGCGACATGTCCCTCGTCAGCAACATGTGGCCCGAGTACTACCTAGGACAGAAGAAGTTCACTCCAGCCGAGCTCCGGCACCTGAACGAGCTCTACGACGCGGAGCTGCTGTTCGCCGACCACCTCGTCGGAAAGATGATGGACGGGCTCCGATCGCAGGGGCATTGGGACAACACCGTGTTCATTGTCACCTCTGATCACGGCGAGAATATCGGTGACCACGGCCACATGGACCACGTGTTCTCACTGTACGAAACGACAGTCAAGATCCCCCTGATCATCCACGACCCCCCGCGGTTCCGAAAGGGTGTGCTGGACCACAGCCCGGTAACGCTCGCGGATCTTTTCCCAACCGTTCTGGACGCGGCGGGCGTGGAGTCGGGCGGATATCCTTGTCAGGGTCTCAGCCTGCTCTCTGAGCGGCCCCCGGAGGACCGCGCCATCATCTCGGAGTACTATTGGCCCGTGCAGGCGCTCGGCCGCTACAGCACTGAGGACAGAGCGAACCGCCACCTGGACGCTCACAAGCGCACGATTCGCAGCATCACGGTGGGAAGCAGGAAGCTCGTCTGGGGGAGCGACGGGAAGCACGAGCTCTTCGATCTCGATGAGGACCCCGAGGAGTTGGTCAACCTGTTGGACAGTGAGGACGGCGGCGACGAGCTGCAGACACTGGAGAAGCGCTTGGCCGAACTCGTGAGCAGCCTGGAGAGCGAACGGAAGGTCGTGCCCGTGAGCGTCCGCACCGAGGAACTCGATGAGGACACGCGGGAGGCACTCCGCTCGCTGGGGTATCTGCAGTAGCAGAGGATGGCCAGCGCCCCGCCTCTCCTGTTGTGGCGTCCCTAATGTGTGAGAGTTGGAACCACCTCCTCGATTGGCTCGGGGAGGTCGTAATCCTATGCGCCGGTGGCAGCTAGATCTGCCTCCCCACGGTGGACGTGTTTCGAGCCGCTGGGCTGTCAGCGCCAATAGAGGAATGACGAACGTACGCATCGTGGCCGTCGAACTCGCGGCCCTACACCCTCCGAGATCTTCTGGGGAGCGGTCGGCCGATCACAGTCTCGTCCGTCGCTTGATCTCCTTGTCGGGATTCTCCAGTCCGTTCATCGTACGTATCCGCGTCCGATGATACGGCGGCAGCGTGAACACCGTCAGGCGCTCGGGGATGTTCTCCTCGGCCCACGCCGCGAGCCTGGGCGCCTTCTCCCGGTAGCACTCCACAGACAGCCCCAGCCGCCGCGCCGTCCCTGGCGCTGCGCGCCACGTCCGACGCACACTTGAGGAGACCCCATTCCGTCAGATGGAACGGGGTCTCGGCCAAGGTTTCTGTCCGGCAGTGACTAGCGGACAACCGCGATGCGGGTCCTTGTCTCTTGAACCCCGATCACAGTGGACATGAAGTAGACACCCGAGGCGACTCTCTCCCCCGCATCACTGCGGCCGTTCCACGTGATCTGGTAGACACCAGGATCTTGTTCAGTATCCAGGAGCTCCCGAATTCGCTGACCCGCCACGTTGTAGACGGTGACGTTCACGTGTGCCCCAGTCGCGCCGGTTACCGCGTAGGCCAGCCGTGTGCTCTCGCGCAGCGGGTTTGGCACTGCCCGGAACAGCGTCACTTCAC
>JALGZG010000065.1 GCA_025782345.1 bacterium
GGGGTACCACTCGCTCGAGCCGTAGAAGGAATCGAAGGTATAGGCAACGGTCGAGGGGTCGATGTCTCGCGTGATGAAGCCCTTCGAGGGCGCCGCGGGGACGTTCGGGTAGTCGATGTAGTGCGACGAGACGACCCTCACCGCCATTTCCGCGTTGTCGGGAATGACGATGCTGCGGCAGATGTTGGGCAGCTGCGGCAGGCCCTGCTCCTTCGATGGACTTTCGCCAGCGAGTGCGATCGAATAGAAGGTCTCTCCGTCGATGTCGACCGGGGTCTTCGTGAAACTCCCGATATCGTATTCCAGAACCGTCCGCTGGATATCGGACTCGACGATGCGGGCCGAGACGATTTCCGGGTGACTGCTCACCGCGACGGTCTCCGCGGCCAGGACCAGAACCGGGAGCAGGAACACAAGAACCAACGTCAGCATAACCTTTCGCACAGCACACCTCCTCGAGTGCATCGGCAGGACACAAATCCCCCCCGGTGCGGGTCAGACTCGCCTCTCATATTCGCGCATATGTGATACACCAGCCCACGCAGACAGGCACGCGGAAGCAACTCGCGCGCAACCTGAGCACGAACGCTGCCCGCACCCCATCTGTTAGGTCAATTATAGCACATCTCTGGTGTTTTGTCATTACATCATCCCGGCACATAGAACCCAGAACCCGTGTTGCTGGAGAATTCGCCCCCCGAGTGCTACAATTCCCCAATCTGCCGCGAGCCTGTCGGCAGCGGCGACCCGAGAACCATCAGAGAATCCTGCGATGAATGTCCTGATCGACGCTCTCATAGGCGTGCGGAATCTCCTCCACGGCAACCTGATCTTCGGTGTGGGGGCGCTTCTGCTTGCTGGATTCGTCGGCGGGAAGTTCGCGGCGCGCCTCAAGCTCCCGACGATCTCAGGCTACATAGTCGCCGGGCTCCTGCTCGGCCCATCGATCCTCAACGTGGTTCCCGACCACATCGTGGAGTCGCTTGCTCCGGTCCCCCACATCGCGCTGGGGCTCATCGCCATTACCATCGGGTCCGAGTTCCGCATCGCGAAGCTTAGAAAGACCGGCCGCAACATCCTGATAATCACAACTGTTCAGCTGCTCGCGACGTTCGGGGCAGTGGCCGTGGCCCTGCGGTTCTTCGGAGCACCACTCCCGATGGCGCTGCTCCTGGGCGCCATCGCCTCCGCCACGGCGCCGGCCGCCACCGTCGCCATCGCCACGGAGCTTCGTGCCAGGGGCCCGCTTGTGTCAACGCTCTTCGGGGTGGTCGCTTTGGACGACGCCTTCTGCATCACGCTCTTCGGGTTCACGATGGCGTTCGCGTCGGCAATGGTCGTCGGGGCGGACGGCCTGGGCCCGCTGGCCATGATCCTCCATCCGCTGCGCGAGATAGCCATCTCGGTGGCGATCGGTCTGGCCTTCGGATATGTGGTCCATCGTCTGGTCATCAACCGGAAGAGCAACAACGAGATCATCGTCATCGTGCTCGGGTTCGTCCTGTTGACGAGCGGCATCACCGTTTCCATCCACGTGTCGCCGCTCATGGCGAACATGATGATGGGATTTGCGCTGGTGAATCTCTCCCCGAAGAACAGCAGGGTCATGAGAGTCCTCGAACCTCTCTCGCCCCCCATCTATGCTGCCTTCTTCGCGCTGGCGGGAACCGAGCTGGACGTGAGGACGCTCTCGGCGACGGGCGTGCTGGGAGTTGCCTACCTGATAGCGCGCGCGTCGGGCTTGGGCTTCTTCCGCAGGCGGGAGTCGCCATCGGTCTCATTCTCGTACTTCAAGATACTGCGGCGTTCACGCATCTGCCGTACATGGGACAGATGGTCAACATCGTCCTCGCTTCGATCCTCGTCAACGAGATCGTCGGACCCCCGCTTGCGAAGTATGCCCTTGAGGCATCGGGGTCCGCAAGACGCCGCTCAGCATCCGGAGGAACACGAACATGAAACTGACCGACGCGGTTACGGTCGAGAGCATCGAGGTCAACCTCAGGGCGCGGACGAAGGAAGATCTCTTCCAGGAGATGGTCGCTCTCCTGAAGAAGAACCCGACTCTCGAGGACGTCGATGAGACCACCGTTCTCAAGGCTCTCAACGAGCGTGAGAAAATGGCAACGACGGGTGTGGGCAAGGAAGTGGGGATCCCTCACGGGAAGATAATGGGTCTCTCCGGCATCGTTGCGGCGATCGGCGTGTCCAAGCGCGGCATCGAGTACGATTCAGTGGACGGGCTCCCGGTCAGGTTCGTCGTCGCCATGGTCGCTCCGCCTGAGGAGTCGCGCAACTACCTCCGGGTCCTCGCGAAAGTTGCGCGCCTTCTCTCAGATCCTTCCTTCACGGAACTGCTCGTCACGGCCTCGTCGCCGGCTGAGATCCACGACAGGATCAGGACGATGGAGACGGCGGCGACCGCTGTGACGACGACCGAGGAGCAGCGCATGCTGCTGTTCGAACTTCGGGACCCCGACTACTTCGACGCCGTCGTGGAGTACTTCACGGAGGTCGGTGGCACCAGTGCGACCGTACTCGACGCACGCAACGTCGAGGGGTTCCTGACCAAGGTCCCGCTCTTCTCGGACTTCTCGAGGGTCTTCACCGAGGGCCAGACGTTCGGCCACATCTTCCTCCTGTCGATCGACAAAGGGGCCGTCGAGCGTTTCGTCGCCGGACTCGAGGAGATAGTCGGCGACCTCGCGGAGGAAGGCCGGGGCATCGCCGTGACGTTCCCGCTCGATTACGTCAAGGGGATGCCCAGCAAGCT
>JALGZG010000057.1 GCA_025782345.1 bacterium
GATGACGGACTCGGTGTCGTCGACACCGCGGAACTCGGACGCCGCGGCATCGAGGGCCCTCAGGAGAAGCTCTCGGTCGGCCGTCTGATTGTTGACCAGAAAGATGAGGGCGGCTTCCTTCTTGGCGGTCAGGTCCTCCATCGTCTCGATGGCCTCGACCTGCTTCTGGAGCTCGGACTCCCTGTAGGCCGGGAGCCACCACATGAACACGACAGCGGCGACGACCATGATGACCGCAACGGTGACCAGGAATCCTCGTCTCACGTGCCCCTCCCTTTCTCGTGGCCCAGGGTTCTCCGCCAGGGGTCTTCCCCCTCGCGGACGTCCTCTGTTGATAGCACGGCGCGGATACTACCACGAGTTTCGAATTGACTTCCACCGATTCCTCAGATAGGCTATCTTGTGTTGTCATTGGGAGATGCGGATGATGGTGGCCGAGATTCACCCTTGGGCCGTGTCCGTCCAGGATGCGTTCCAAATTCAGAAGGAACTGACGAGACAACTGCTCTTTGAGGACGATACGGACGACCCGGCGCTCATAGCTGGCGTTGACGTCGCCTTCTCGAGGGCGCGCGATCTCCTCTATGCGGCCATCGTTGTGCTCGATGCTGAAACGATGCAGCCGGTCGAGGTTGCGTCGGCCGCGCAGCAGCCCGTCTTTCCCTATGTGCCCGGACTGCTCACGTTCCGTGAGGGGCCCGTGGTGCTTCAAGCCTACGAGAAGCTGAAGCTTGACGGCGCACCTGGGCGTGCTTCTGGACAAGCCGTCCATCGGCTGCGCGAAGTCCAGACTCGTGGGCGAGTTCAAGGAACCGAAGCAGAAGCGCGGCGCGATGCGGACCCTCAGTTTGCACAGGAAGAAGGTCGGCGTCGTGCTGCGGACCAAGGACAATACGAAGCCGCTGTTCGTGTCGCCAGGCCACAGGATCACGGTCGAAACTGCCGTGAAGAGGGTCCTGGAGGCTGGACGGGGATATCGCCTGCCCGAGCCGACCAGGCTGGCGCACCACGAGGCGGCGCGGGCCAAGCGCGCAAGATAGCATAGACGTCAGAAGCAAGGAGAGCACGGGTGGAGCTATACGATATAGGGATGGGAGGTGTTGAGATGCCGAATGCGTTTCCTGCATGCCGCCAGTGTGAAAAGGGAGTCCTTATCCCCCTTTCGGACTACGGGAGAGACGGAGCGGCCATTACCTACAAGGCATGGGTGTGCTCCAATCCGAGTTGTGGTTTTCATCTCAGAATCGACAACGGCGAGATCAGCCGCGGTTCCAAGGTCGGCGAGACAGCCAAGTAATCCGCGGACCCCCAGTTGCTGGGTGGGGTGGTGCATCTTCTGAGATTCCAGGTTCTGCCCGTGCTCGTTCGTCCACGCAGGATAAAGCCATGCTCCGAGCGGTCATATTCGACCTGGACAACACGCTGACCGACTTCATGAGAATGAAGGAGGTCTCGATCGATGCGGCGATAGAAGGGATGATCGACGCTGGCCTCCGGATGTCCGCGGAGGACGCGAAGCGCAAGTTGTTCGAGATCTACGGTCGCGAGGGCATCGAGGATCAGAGGGTGTTCGATCGATTCCTCGAAGAGGAGCTCGGAGAGATCGACCCGATGATCCACACTGCCGCCATCATCGGCTACCGCCGCGGCCGCGAGTACACTCTCGTTCTCTACCCCCACGTGAAGAAGACCCTGGTCGCACTTGCGAAGCGCGGCCTCAAGCTGGCCGTGCTGTCGGACGCGCCTCGCTACCAGGCGTGGTCGCGGCTTTGCTACCTGCAGCTGCCCCACTTCTTCGACCACGTGATCACGTTCGAGGACACGGAGAACCGGAAGCCCGATCCGGCCCCATTCCACAGGGCGATCGAGCTTCTCGACATGCGTTCAGACGAGGTCATCATGGTCGGGGACTGGCCGGCGCGCGACATGGCCGGCGCGTCGGGGGTGGGTATCAAAACCGTCTACGCGCGGTACGGCGATACCTCGGGCGCTGCTGCGTCCGGGGCGGACTACGAGATCGACGACATATCGCAGCTGGTCGACATAGTCGACGAGTTGATGGAGGGGAAGAAGTAGGGAGGGGCACATGATCCGGGCGATCGGGACGGACGTCGTTGAGCTCGATCACTTCACGGACGTCGTCGACGGATCCAGGCCTGGCTTTCTCGAACGTCTCTTTACGCAGCGCGAGATCGAGCACTGCGAGAGATTCAAAGACAGGATGGCCTCCTACGCAGCTATCTTCGCGGCGAAGGAGGCCTTCTTGAAGGCCCTCCGCACGGGTCTCGGTCCGGGCATGCGGTGGACCGACGTCGAGGTCCTCCATGAAGAGAGCGGCGCACCCTCTGTCGTCGCCCACGGTCGCTGCGTAGAACTCCTCGGTGCGGGGGTGGCGCACGTCAGCCTGACTCACTCCAGGCGCAGCGCGGCCGCCGTGGTCGTCATAGAGGACGGAGCCTCATCACACAGCAAAGGGACAACGCCATGAAGTTCGTTACGTCCGAAACCATGCGGGCCATCGATTCCGAGTGCATCAACAAGCTCGGGATTCCGGGGCTCAAGCTGATGGAGAACGCCGGAGTTGGGACGGTGAGGTTCATCGAGCGCGAGCTGGGTTCGCAGAAGGGCAAGGTCGTCACGGTCGTCTGCGGGAAGGGGAACAACGGAGGCGACGGGTTTGTCATCGCGAGGGAGCTTCGTAGGCTCGGCGCGACCGTGTCGGTCTATCTGGTGGGCCACCGCGACGATGTCGGCGGCGACGCCCGCGCCAACCTCGACCGGCTCGGACCCGAGAGCGTCGTGGAGCTATCCGACGGCCGTTCGATTGCCGGGTTCGTCGAGGCGATCGCGAAGAGCGACTTCATCGTGGACGCGGTCTTCGGCACGGGCTTCAACGGTGTTCCCAGAGGACTCTCCGGAACGGTGATCGGACAGATGAACTCGTGTGGCCGCCCGGTTCTGGCCATCGACGTTCCCTCCGGCCTGAACGCCACGACGGGGATCGCGGAGGGCGAGTGCGTCAACGCGGCCTGGACGTGCACGATGGGCCTGTCGAAGAGAGGATTCTACATCGACCACGGTCGCACCTGTGTCGGGAAGCTGCACGTGGTCGACATCGGAGTTCCGAAGACAGCGGTCGAGCAGGTTGGAGTGCGGGACAACGTCCTGACGATGCGGGACGCGGCCGCGCTTCTGCCCGAGCGTCCGTTCGCCGGCCACAAGGGGACCTTCGGCACGGTCGTCGTCGTCGCCGGGTCGGTGGGCTACACGGGCGCGGCGGCTCTGACGGCGGCGTCCGCACTGCGCACCGGGGCGGGACTGGTCTACCTGGGAGTGCCGTCGAGTCTCAACGACATCATGGAAACGAAGCTCACCGAGGTCATCACGAGGCCGCTCGCTGAGACCGCGGCGCGGTCGCTTTCACCCGAGTCCCTTCCGGACATCCGCGAACTGCTGGAGAACGCGGAAGCCCTTGCGCTCGGCCCCGGCATTTCACGCGATCCGGAGACCCAGTCGCTGGTGCGGTCCCTCGTGGCAGAGATGCGCGTGCCGTGCGTTATCGACGCAGATGGCTTGAACGCGCTCACGCCCGAGGATATCGGACAGAGAACGGGCGACGCGCCGGTGATTCTGACGCCGCACCCCGGAGAGATGGCGAGGCTGGCAGGGTGCTCTGTCAGGGACGTGCTTGCCGATCGAGAGGAAGTGGCTCGGGCGACGGCCGCTTCTGCCCGCGCGACGGTGGTTCTCAAAGGCGCAGGGTCGGTTGTCGCCGCTCCGTCGGGCGAGCTCTACATGAACCCAACAGGGAACAGCGGACTTGCATCGGGCGGGACCGGCGATGTTCTGACCGGCATCATCGCGGCGTTCCTGGGTCAGGGCGTCGCAGCGACCGAAGCCGCGGCCTTGGGCGCCTTCGTCCACGGGCTGGCCGGCGACCTCGCAGCGGAGGCGCTCGGCGAGGCCGGCATGATAGCCGGGGACGTGCTCGATCACGTCCCATATGCGTTGATGGAGCTGGGTGAAGCGAACCGGTGAATCTGGAATGACAGGAGTGACTCATGCCTAAGAGAAAGCGCAAGCCCAACCTGGTCGCGTTCATTGCCATCGGGGCTGGCATGGTGGCCGTGGGGATAAGCACAGACAACTGGGGTCTGCTTGGGGGCGGGGTTGTCTTCATCATCATCGGAGCCGCGAGCGTCGTGAAGGCCAGACGGGAACGCGACACGGATGATACCGGGGACGAACAGCAACAGGACTAGTGAATCGGAGGGAAGATGCCGAAGGGGTTGGCCGAGAAAGCGGAGAGTCTGGCGCCGAAACTGTCCAGAATCCGGCGACAGATACACATGTACCCAGAGCTCGCATATCAGGAGAAGCGCACGTCTGAGTTCGTTGCGAAGACACTGCGGCAGGCGGGGATCGAGGTTAGGACCGGGGTCGCGAAGACGGGCGTCGTCGGTCTCCTGCGCGGTGGTGCGCCCGGGAAGACCGTTGCCTTGAGGGGCGACATGGACGCGCTGCCCATCACGGAGCAGAACACGAAGCCCTACAAGTCCAGGGTCGATGGCGTGATGCACGCGTGCGGGCACGACGGCAACACGACCACCGTTCTGGGTGCGGCCATGCTCCTTGCAAAGGAGCGGCGAAACCTCCGCGGGAACGTCAAGTTCTTCTTCCAGCCTTCGGAGGAAGCGCCGCCCGGCGGCGCCATGCCGATGATCAAAGAGGGCGTGCTAAGGAAGCCGAAGGTCGATTTCGTTCTTGGAATTCACGTCGACCCGACCATTCCGGCCGGGAAGATAGGTCTCCGTGACGGGCCGATGATGGCGGCCGCCGACGACTTCAGCCTGACCGTGCTCGGCACGGCGTCCCATGGCGCCAAGCCTCATCTCGGCGTGGATGCCATCGTCCTCTCGGCGCAGGTCATCACTGCGCTCCAGACCATCCCCAGCAGGATGATCAATCCCACACATCCCGTGGTCGTCACCATCGGGACCATCAAAGGCGGGTACAGGCAGAACATCATCGCCGACCGCGTCGAGATGGAAGGGACGTTGCGGACGCTCTACGCCGCGGACCGGCGGAAGGGCGTGAAGATGATCGACCGCCTGACTGGCCAGATCACGAAGTCGGCCGGCGGCGGCTACGAGTTCGATTTCAGGGACGGGTATCCCATCCTGACGTGCGATCCCGCGATCACCGCGGTCGTGCGACGCGCTTCACAGGAACTCTTCGGGAAACGCAGCGTCGTCGAGATCGACGAGCCGTCGATGGGCGGCGAGGACTTCGCCTACTTCGTCAACGAGGTGCCCGGCATGATGCTGCGACTCGGGACGGGCAACAAGAAGAAGGGCATCGTGCACCCCTGGCATCACCCGAAGTTCGACATCGACGAGAAGGGTCTGTGGGTCGGCGCGGCAGTGATGGCACGCGCCGCCATGATCTGCCTCGAGGAGCTCTAGCGGAGATCCCAGGGCGGAGTCGAGGCGCCGGAGAGTGCTCAGCGCCCACGGCATCAACAGAACAGGAGCGACAGCGTGGCCGAGTTCGATCTCATAGAGAGGATCCGAAAGGCCATCGGACCACCCGGTCACGGGACACTGGTCGGTCTGGGTGACGACGCGGCCGTCTACAAGCCGCCCGGGCAGTTGGAGCTTCTCACCTGCGACGCGTTCGTCGAAGGCGTTCACTTCCGCCGTGACTACGCGACGTTCGAGGAGATCGGCGCCAAGTGTATGGTGGCCAATGTCAGTGACGTCGCCGCCATGGGCGGGTTCCCCGCGCGCGCGGTCTTCTCCATCTGCGTTCCCCCCGACATGACAGACGAGGATGTGGACGCGCTCTACCGAGGAGCGCTCGACGTGTGCCGCCGCTACGGAGCCGAGGTGGTCGGAGGCGACACGGTCAGCTCGCCATCCGGTCTGGTCGTATCGGTCGCGCTGACAGGATCCGTCGATCGCGATCACGTGGTGACGCGGGCGGGCGCCGTTGTCGGCGATGCCGTTATCGTGACGGGAGAGCTCGGCGGGTCCGAAGCCGGCCTGCGGGCGCTCACGCAGGGCCTGCCAGAGGGGGGAGGCGTTCGCGATGCGACGCGGCGTCACCTGGTGCCCACGGCGCGCATCGCGGAGGCGCAGGCGCTCATTGAAGTGGCTACGCCACACGCGATGATCGACGTGAGTGACGGGCTGTCGTCGGATGTCTGGCACATCGCTGAAGAGAGCAATGTCGGGATCGCGCTCGACGCGGACAGGATCCCACTGGCGCCGTGCGCGCTCGACGTCGCCGAGCGACTCGGCGTCGATCCGC
>JALGZG010000103.1 GCA_025782345.1 bacterium
GCGGCGAGACTGTCCGATGAAGCGGCCATGCTCCCCGTGGAGTCTGCCGGAGAGATGTGTTCTTCAGGACCCTCCGCCGGGCCACCTGTCTCGTTCTCATCGAGACCAAGCACAGGGCCGTTGGCGAAAAGGACCACAAGGAGCGCGCAGACCATCAAGGCTGTCGGAGAGACTGTCGTCCGGACGGCGCCATCGAAGAACATTGGAGGACTCCGCTTCCGAGAAGTGCGCCCGGCGCGAGACGGGCCACCGGCGCCCGGGCGCTTGGTCGGTACGGCCGCGTCCGGAGGGCTCCCCGGTACTACCGGGGGGCCGTCCGATGCACCAGAAACGCTACGCTCCGCACACGTCTTCACGCGAAGCGACGACCGGCCGCTACGCCGCAGCGGAATGTAGCAAAGCAAACCGCACATGTCAACCCGGCCCCCGACAGTACCCGCGTCTCCGCGGCCCTGAATACGCACGCTCTCGGAACCCTCTAATCCACTGGCAAGGGCGGTGCCGTTGTCGCAGCAAACGGGACAATGATATTGCGCGCCGACGAGCTATGGTAGTATACGTTGTCCGGGTTCGGCGCAGGCCGGACCCCGGACCAGGGACCCCCAACGCAACCACGGTCAGCAGTTCGGATCTGCCATGAGCATTCTGTCCAGGTACGTTCTCAGAGCGCACATCCCCGCCGCTGCGGCCGGGCTCGCCATCTTCTACTTCGTCCTTTCGATGGACTTCATCGTCGATTACCTGAACCTCTTCATCGCCAAGGGAGTTCCGGGTCTGGCCGTGCTCGAGGGTTTCCTCCTCAGCCTTGCCTGGATGACGGTGATGGCCGTCCCTATGGCAGTGATGGTCGCCGTTCTCACGGCGTTCGGACGGCTCGCCGGCGACAACGAGATCACCGCCGCCAAGGCCACAGGTATCAATGTCTTCACTCTGATCGCGCCCGTCCTTGCCGCATCCATCGTGATCGCCCTGGGCCTCTTCTGGTTCGGTAATCACATGCTGCCCGCCGCCAATCACCGTCTGAAGGTACTCCTGGTGGACATTCACAAGATACGCCCATTGGCGACCATCGAGCCCGGCATCCTCACCGAGCTGCCAGGTGGTTACACCATCCTGGTGGACAGGCTCGATTCCAGAACCTCGGAGATCTTCGATGTGAAGATCCACAGGATGGACGGCGGAGACCCCCTCCAGACCATCGTGGCTGAGCGGGGCCACATCAGCAGTGAACGCGGAGACGAATTCGTACGCCTCGAGCTGGTGAATGGCGAGATCCACGAACTCGACCCGAATGATGCGACGAGGTTCAACCGGCTGCTATTCGAGCGGCATGTCATCAACATAGAACAGGGTCGCTCGGAACTCGTCAGGAGCGACGAGGCGCGCCGCGGCGACCGGGAGCTCTCTCTGGCCGACCTCCGCTCCCGCATAGCCGGGCGGCGCGAGGAAGCAAAGGCGTCGCGGCTGAAGTTCGCCGACGGCCTGGAGACGCATCTGGGGGAACTCCTGGACCTCGCTGACGGCACCTCTCCACTCCTTGGGAGCGCAACAGTCCGCGCGAGCCGTGGCCAGATGCTGCGGCGCGCAGAGTCGGACCTGCGGGCTGAGGCCAGCAGTATGAGACAGGTACGGCGTCTGGAGGTGGAGTATCACAAGAAGCTCTCGATCCCCTTCGCCTGCGTGATCTTCGTGCTCGTCGGAGCCCCGATCGGCATCAGGAGCGGGCGTGGCGGAATCGGCATCGGAGCCGGCACTGGCATACTGTTCTTCCTGATCTACTACCTGTTCCTGGTCGGCGGGGAGCAGCTGGGCGATCGCGGCCTCGTCACGCCGTTCTGGGCCATGTGGTCACCCAACGTTGTTTTCGGAGGGCTGGGCCTCTTCCTCACGCTCTCCGTTTCGCGCGAGTGGAGGATTGCGCCCGTCGCGAAGATCCTGGAACTCCTGCGCCGTGTCCCTCGCCGGGCACAGGCCTCCGCGGAGACCACATGAGCATCATCGACACCTACGCCCTCAAGAGGCTCGGCAGGCCACTCACCATCATATTATGTCTGTTCACGGGCATCTTCGTGCTGGTCGATCTGTTCGACCACGCCCACTCCTTCATAGACAATGACGTCTCGCTGAGCGTCGTCCTCCTATACTACACCTACTATCTCCCCCTCATAGTCGTCCTGACGTCGCCCGTGGCGATGCTCCTCGCCACTCTCCTCGCTGTTGGTGGGCTCGCTCGGAAGAACGAGATCATGGCGCTCAAGGGATCGGGCGTCAGTCTCTATCGGATCCTCGCGCCAGTGCTTGCTCTCTCCGTCGCAGTCAGCCTCGCCAACGTGTTCGTCGGCGAGCTGATCCTGCCCCCGGCCACGCGTCAGCGTCTTCTGATCAAGGAGACCAGCATAGCGAGGCGCGCGAGCGAGATGGTCACGAGCGACCCGATGTACGTGACGCCCGACGGCACAATGTTCCACGCGCGGAGGCTCAACTCGAGAACAGGAACGCTGGAAGAGATCACGGTCGAGGAGTTCGACGAAACCAACAGCCCGACCAGCAGGATCGATGCGAAGTCCGCGGTCTGGGAGAACGAGGAATGGGTCTTCTACGAGGGAAGTCAACGCTTCTTCACCGCTCGCGGTGAAGAAGCGACCAGCTTCGACAAACTCGAACCGGGCTATTCAGAACCGCTCCCGAGCGAACTCGGCGTACGCAAGCTCCGGCCCGACGAAATGGCGTTCCGCGAACTCCAATCCTATATCGTGAGGCTGCGGGCGAGCGGCAATGACCCCCGTGACCTGGCGGTGCAGCTACACCTCAAGATCGCTTTCCCGTTCGTCATCATCATAATGACGCTCCTTGGCGGGTCGCTCGCCGCCGGAGCGCGACGGAGCGGCTTCGCGCTCTCCTTTGCCGCCGCCCTCACCATCTCGTTCTTCTATTACGGAGTGCTGCAGGTGGGCCAGGTACTGGGCAGCCAGGGCATACTCGTGCCCTGGCTGGCCGCGTGGATATCCAACATCATTTTCGCGGGAGTCGGTGTGGTTCTCGTCATCCGCGCCCCGAAGTAGAGACCCCTCCACGCGGGAGAACCGTCACCGCGCCGGCCTCCGTCTACGTGCCCACCTTCCAGGACGCCAGGTACTCGACCTGCTCCGGTGTCAACGTGTCTATGCAAACGCCCATCGACGAGAGCTTGAGCTTGGCCACTCCGTGGTCGATCTCCTTGGGAACAGTGTGCACCCCAACCGGCAGCTTCTCCGGCAATCCCGCGAGGTACTCGCAACAGAGCGCCTGGTTGGCAAAGCTCATGTCCATGACCGCCGCGGGGTGTCCTTCAGCCGCCGAGAGATTTATCAGTCGCCCCTCACCCAACAGGTTGATCCGCTTGCCGCCCGCGAGGATGAACGTCTCGACGGAGTCGCGAGGGATCCGCACGTCCGTCGAAAGCGCACGGAGCGCCTCCTTGTCGATCTCGACGTCGAAGTGCCCGGAATTCGCAACCACCGCGCCGTCCTTCATAGCCTCGAAGTGGCGCCCGGTCAGCACGCGTATGTCGCCAGTCAGGGTCACGAAGATGTCACCCAGCGGCGCCGCCTCGTCCATCGTCATCACGCGGAACCCGTCCATCGTCGCCTCCAGCGCCTTGAGCGGATCCACCTCCGTGATCACGACGGACGCACCCAGGCCACGTGCCCGATTCGCCAGTCCTCTCCCGCACCAGCCGTAGCCCGCGATCACGACCGTCGCTCCCGCAAGGAGCGCGTTGGTCGCGCGGAGGATCCCGTCAATCGTGCTCTGACCCGTGCCGTAGCGGTTGTCGAACATGTGCTTCGTGTCGGCGTCGTTCACGGCGATGACGGGGACCTTCAGCTCCCCGTCCCTCTCCATGGCACGGAGCCGTATGACTCCCGTGGTCGTCTCCTCCATGCTTCCGAGGAGGCGCGGGATGAGCTCCCGCTTCTCCTTGTGGATGGTCGAGACCAGGTCGGCCCCATCATCCAGCGTGATCGACGGTCCCTCATCGAGAATCGACCGGATGTGATCGTAGTAGCGTTCGTTGTCCTCACCCCTGACGGCAAACATCGATACCCCGTGGTCCACCGCCAGATGGGCCGCGACGTCGTCCTGGGTCGACAGCGGGTTCGAGGCACAGAGTGAGACGGACGCCCCGCCGGCCTTGAGCGCTATCATCAGATTGGCCGTCTCTGTGGTCACATGCAGACACGCGCCGATGGTGAGACCGTTCAGCGGTCGCTCTCGTTCGAAGCGCTCGCCGATGCTCGCGAGCACGGGCATGGTCTGAGCCGCCCACTCGGTCCTGTCGCGTCCCCGCGGTGCGAGTCCCTCGTCCTTGATGTCGTTTGGCATGAACCTATCCCTTCTTGAGATCGTCCACCATGTCCGTGCGCTCCCACGTGAAGTCCGGTTCCTCACGGCCGAAGTGGCCGTAGGAAGCCGTCGCGAGATAGATCGGTCGTCTGAGATCGAGCCGCTCGATGATGGCGGCAGGCCTGAGGTCGAAGTGTTTCTTCACGATCCCGACGAGTTCGCTGTCGGCGACCTCGCCGGTTCCCATCGTGTCCACCATGATCGACACGGGCTTCGCCACACCGATGGCGTACGCGATCTGGATCTCACAGCGCTGAGCCAGGCCGGCCGCCACCAGGTTCTTGGCCACGTGCCTGGCCGCGTACGAGCCGGATCTGTCGACCTTGGTCGGGTCCTTCCCTGAGAAGCAGCCGCCACCGTGGCTTCCCAGTCCACCATACGTGTCGACGATTATCTTCCGGCCCGTCAGCCCACAGTCGGCGTGAGGACCGCCCCTGACGAAACGCCCCGTGGGATTGACGAGGAGCCTGTAGTCCTCTCCAGAAACCAGTTCGGCCGGGAGCGTCGGCTCCACTACGTGTTCCCGAACAGCCTCGGTAAGCGAGTCCATGCTGACGTCCGGATGGTGCTGCGTCGACACGACCACCGTGTCGATCTTCGCAGGCGTGCCGTTCTCGTACTCAACGGTCACCTGCGTCTTCCCATCGGGTCGAAGGTACTCGAGCGTCCCGTCCTCCCGCACATCCGCCAGCCTGCGTGCCAGCTTGTGCGCCAGGTGGATAGGCATCGGCATGAGTTCCTTCGTCTCGCCCGTCGCGTAGCCGAACATCATCCCCTGGTCGCCGGCACCGCCCTCGTGCACAGCGTGGCCGGTCGAGTTGCCCATCCAGATGTCGGACGACTGCTCCCCGATCGCCGTCACCACCGCACAGGTTTCCCAGTCGAAGCCGTACGAGGCGTCCGTGTATCCGATGTCCCTGATGGTGTGACGGACCACGGTCGGGATATCGACGTACGCGCTCTTCGTTGAAATCTCTCCTGATACGAATGCCATCCCCGTGGTCACGAGCGTTTCGCACGCCACGCGCCCCACCGGGTCCTGCTCGAGAATGCCGTCCAGGATGGCGTCCGATATCTGGTCCGCGACCTTGTCGGGGTGTCCCCCGGTCACAGATTCGGATGTGAAAAGGTGTTTCTCCAAACGTGCCCTCCATTCATGTCGAATCGCATAACAGCCGGACCCGTGCGTGGGTCAGACGCCCATCTCTATCTCGGATGAATCTCCCACGTTCAGCCTCTGGAAGTGCCCCCTGACCACCGCCCCCTCACCGATGAGCGAGCGGCTGAGCAAGCTCATCTCAACGATCGCTCCGGTGCTCAGGATGCTGTCGCGCACGACCGAGTCCCGTATCGTCGCGCCCGCCGCGACCGAGACGTACGGCCCCACAACGGACTTCTCGATCACAGCGGTCGGGTCGATGGACACAGGCGGCAGGATGATCGAGCCCTCGATGCTCTCCTCGTTGCCCCCCGAGCGCTTGAGGAGCACTCTGTTCGTGTCCAGAAGTGTCTCCGGAAGCCCGCAGTCGTGCCACCCGTCCACGGTGTAGACACCCATGTCCTCGCCGCGCTCCAGCATCAGCTTGAGCGCATCCGTCAGCTGGTACTCGCCCTTCGTGCGTATGTCCTTCTCCACGACCTCCGTCAGGCACTCGAACAGGAGCGGCGAATCGACGATATAGTAGAGGCCAACGATGGCCAGGTTGCTCGGCGGCACGTCCGGCTTCTCCACCAGGCCCCTGACGCGCCCTTCCTGCACCTCGACGACACCGAAGCGCTGTGGGTCATCCACTTCCTTCACGCCGATCAGCGTGCGCGCCCCTCCAACAAAGGCCGAGTAGTCCGCTGTCACAACCGTGTCGCCCAGCACTATCAGAACAGGCCCGTCCCCCACGCACTCCTTCGTCAGGTAGATCGCGTGCCCCAACCCCAGCCGCTCCTCCTGGTCAACGCAGCAGACGTCGAGGTGCGGGAACGACTCAGCGACGTAGTCCTTGACCCGGTCGCCCATGTACCCGGTCACCAGGATGATCTCCGTGACGCCGAGCGGCGCTAGTTCCTCAAGGATGTGGCCGACGATGGGCTTCCCCGCCACGGGAACCAATGCCTTCGGAATCGTGTGCGTGTGCGGCCTGAGCCGCGTTCCGATTCCTGCGACAGGGATGATGGCCTTCATAGGCATTCCTTTCAGAAGGGCCGGACTGACCTCCGCACCGGCCCGTGCTTCCGAAACCGCGCGAGTTCACACTAGACGTGCCAGTTCCTTCTTCAGTCTGTCGATGGGTATGACGGGTGTCGGGTCGACACCACCGAGCATCGCGAGATAGAGGCTCACGAAGTCGCCGAGCTGCACGAGCGAGATGAGCCTGCCCAGAGTTGTCTTCCCTCGGCTTGCGACATCCCGCACCTCCGCCCCGGTCGCCGCTATCGCTTCACGCGTGATCTCGACCCGGCGCACCACGCGCGGGTGGTCGTCCTTGTCGCGAAGGAACACCACCCGGGCGTCCCCTCCCATCGGGCGCGTACCACTCCATCCTACTATCTCGTTGTGATTCATCTCAGGCAATTCGTTTCTGTGCGCGACGAGCTTGGAGTTCTCGGAGAACTGCCCGCACCAGCGGTTCGCAACGACCGAAGTAGCAGGCGCGGTCCCGTATACCACCGGAACATGCCCGAATAGCCACGATGCGAGCTTCTTCGCTTCGTTCTCACTCGACGGCACGACCAGACCCAGGCGCCCCACGCCTACCTGCGCGGTCTCGATGGCGTCATCGATATCGCCCGCCGGGTCCGGCGCCAGACCGAGGCGTCCCAGGACAAAAAGCAGTGGCACCAGGCCGAATCCGAGCGCCGCGCGCGGAGGGTAGCCCGTCGGCACGCCCACGATGTCGTGTCCAGATTCCTCCGCGACCCTGCCTACCTCTCCTCCGGTCGTCGAACAGACGATCCGAGCCCGCCGCTCCCGCGCCTCGGCGTAGGCGGACAGCGTCTCCTCGGTGTTGCCCGAGTAGCTGGACACGTACACAAACGTCGAGGGACCGACGTACGCGGGAAGCGAGTAGCCCCGGACCACCGAAAGCGGCACGGACATGCTCCGGGCCAGGTAGCCGGCGGCCAGCTCGCCGCCGATCGCCGACCCTCCCATCCCCGCAACCACAACGGAAGTGATACCGTCCCCCGACACCGAAAGCGGTGTCTCCTGCCCCATCGCGACGGCTTCTCTCAGCTGATCGGGAAAACCCTCCAGGTGACGATGCATTCCAGCGGGATCACTCGCGAACATCCTCTCCCGATTCTCGAGTATACTCATGAGATCATCTCCGTCTCGCTTATCTTGGGGAACTTGACTCTGAATATCTGTTCGAGGTACCGACGAACCTCCGAGCCAGTCTTCATCTTGAGCGCCTTCGCCACGACGCGGCGCGCGTACGCGTAGCTCGTCGAGCGGATGATGCTCTTGATCTCCGGTA
This sequence comes from bacterium, assembly GCA_025782345.1. Classification (GTDB taxonomy): domain Bacteria; phylum Joyebacterota; class Joyebacteria; order Joyebacterales; family Joyebacteraceae; genus JALGZG01. Next base: position 7,854 of record JALGZG010000103.1, read on the forward strand.
CCACGGCAGGGGCGGCCGAGAGTTCGTCCACCCCGAGCCCCACGAGAAGCAGCGTGGCGAGCGGGTCTCCCGCCATCTCGCCGCATACCCCGACCCACGTCTTGTGCTTCCGCGCCGCCCGCACCGTCCTATCCAGGAGCCTCAGCACTGCCGGGTGGAACGGGTCGTAGAGGTAAGCCACTCTGTCATTGCCACGGTCCACGGCCAGCGTGTACTGCACCAGGTCATTGGAACCGATGCTGAAGAAGTCCACCTCTTCCGCCAGTTCGTCCGCTATCATCGCCGCGGCAGGCGTCTCGATCATGATACCCAGCGGGACGTTGTCAGCGAACTCCTGTCCACGTGCCCGGAGTTCCTGCTTCGCTGCCTCCAGAACCTGTCCGGCGTCCCTGACCTCGTGGAGCGAGGAGATCATCGGCAGCATTATCTTGACGTTCCCGTGCGCGCTCGCCCGGAGAATGGCTCTGAGCTGGCGCAGCAGGAGGTGCGGCTGCGAGAGGCTGCAGCGGATTCCCCGCCACCCGAGAAACGGGTTCGCCTCGGGTTCGGGAGCGCCCGTGGGACCGAACTTGTCGCCCCCGAGGTCGACCGTCCGCACGACTACCGTGGCGGGGGCCGCCAGCGACACCACGGCGCGGTAGGCCTCGTATTGCTCGTCCTCAGATGGGATCTCGTCCGCCGTGATGAACAGATACTCGGTCCTGAACAACCCGATCCCCTCGGCTCCGTGAGAGATAGCCGCGCGGACCTCGTCGGGGATCTCGATGTTGGCAGCGAGTTCGAATCGCCGGCCGTCCACGGTGACGGCGGGAGCATCCTTGTCCGCCAGAAGCTCCTTCTCGAACTCCTCGTGAGTCCGCTGGCGCTCCCGGTAGTACTCCAGCACGGTCTGGTCGTATCTGTAGATGAGAAGCCCGAGCGTCCCGTCGACGATGATCTTCTCGCCCTGCCTGATGACACTCGTCGCCTCGTGGAGCCCGACGACCGCGGGTATCTGCAGAGACCTCGCCATGATGGCCGCGTGCGACGTGCGGCCGCCGGCGTCGGTTGCGAAGCCCGTGACTCGCTCTTCGTGCATCGACGCCGTGTGCGTCGCCGCCAGCTCGCGGGCCAGCACGATGACATCATCGTCCAGATGACGCAGTGACCTTTGCTTGCGACCGAGCAGCCTCAGCAGCAGACGCCTCTCGATGTCCTTTATGTCGAACACGCGCTCGCGCAGGTATTCGTCCCGGGTGCGCTCCATCGCATTCGTGACCTGACCTATGGTCTCGGTCAGAGCGAAGGCCGCGCTCTGGCGCTCCTCGCGGATCCGGCGTTGAGTTCCGTCAATCACCATCGAGTCCCTGAGGATCATCAGGTGTGCATCGAAGATGCGCGCGTGCGACTCCCCCAGCGTCTCCTCGAGTCCGCCTCTCAGCCGCTCGAGCTCGCGCGTGGTCTCGCCGATAGCGGACATGAAGGCCTCTATCTCGGCCTCGATCTCATCAGGCTCGATCTCCACTTCCTCGACGTGCGGGCGCTCCGTGTCCAGCACGAACGCCTTGCCTATGACGATGCCGGGTGAGGCCGGCACGCCCTTGAGAACCTCGGTCTTACCTATCTCCTTGATGTCTATCAAACGCAAACCGCCTCTACTCTGAGTCTGTCTCCAGGAACTCCGCCACAGCCGCCATCGCCTCGATCTCGTCGGGCCCCTCGGTCGTGACGACCACCTCGCTCCCGCACTCCGCCGCCAGCATCATGACGCCCATAATGCTCTTCGCATCGACGGTGATATCGTCCTTGGTGAGCTTCACGTCACACCTGAAACGACCGGCGAGCCGCACAAGGCTTGCGGCAGGCCGCGCGTGCAGGCCGTGCTTACTTGCGAGAACCACCGTGCGCTCTGTCAAGTTATCCCCCGTTCAGCCCCGTCAGGAGCAGAACGACGCCAGCCGCCGCTCCACCCAGCGCGACGAGCGTTGCCGGCACCCTTGCCCTGCCTGCCGCGTACGCCAATGCGAAGAAGAGAACCACAGCCAGGACCCTCCATGGCTCCACCGCCCCCCCCACCGCCACGGCCCTCGCGAGAATCAGCCCCACGGTGAAGGCCGCCAGTGCTCTCGTCCACCGGACTGTCGCTCTGAGACCCGGTCCTGTCAGTTCTCCGGCGCCGGCCGGTCCCGCCGCCGCCCCCACACGAATCCCCCTGGTCCTCAGGACGAGGTGCGGCACGTTGTAGATCACGAGAAGTACCAGAGGCGCCCACACGACCCCCTGAAGCGCCAGCAGAACCGCAACAGCCCCGGCAAGGGGGCGAACAGCCCCCCAGAGCAGCGCGTCGCCAGCCATACCGAGCGGGCTCGCCAGCCCCTTCTTCACCAACGTCACGGACGACGCGTCCGCGCCGGCCGCTTCCTGAGCCGCCGCGGCTCCGAGGACGTACGACGCAAGCGCCGGGTTCGTGTTGAAGAACTCCAGGTGCCTCTTCAGGAAGGCGCTTCGCGCGTCCTTGCCCTCCTCGTACCTGTGAAGCAGTGGGAGCATCGTGAAGCAGAAGCCAACGTTCTGCATCCCGCGCGGATTCCAGACGGACTGCAGAAAGAACGAACGCCAGAGCATCCCCACGCGCTCCCCGCGCGTCAGAGTTTGAGGAATCCTCGGGTCAGAGTGTCCAGCCAAAAAACCTCCCCTCAGAAACTGATCACCAGCACAAGCCCAGCGGCGAACCCCGCGGCCAGGAACCAGCTCTCTCTCCTGTCCTTTCCCCCGATGGCGATCGCCACCGCGGCTACGGGTGCCGCCCACAGGGCCGTGGGAAACACCCCGCCAACCGTGAACGAACCCAGGGGTCTGAGCGCCAGCGATGCCGTCAGCGCAGCCGCGGCCAGGAGCGAGGCCGTGACAAATCGCGTGGTGAGCCCGAGCGCGACCGCCATCTTCACGCCGCGTGCGTCCCCTTGCTGAGCCCGCGATTCGGCGATGGCGGAGTACCTCACATTGAGTCCGCGGACGTGCGACGTGACCCTCTGCCCCAACGCGCCGGCCATCAGGCCGGCGATCACAGCCGCGCCCACCGCCAGCCCCTCAGACACACCCGAGCCGACGAGAATGGCCCCGGCACCCACACCGACCACGCCTGCCACCGCACCGTCCGGGAAGGGCGCCGCCCCGACAGGCAGCACTCCGATCCAGACCAGCTGAAGCGTTGAGCCTACCACGAGCCCGAGAACCGGGTCCCCCACAACCACCCCGGCTATGCACCCGGCCACAAGTGGCTGGGAAAGCATCACCTGGAGGGCCGCGGTCGCATCGACCGAAAGGGCCCCGCCCAGAAGGGACAGAACCACTATGATCTGCATCTCAGACATGCGCCTGCTTCCGTGCTTTCAGACAGCACGGGCCGCGTTCGCAACGGCCTCGCGACACGCGGCCCGTTCAAGGGGTCCGTCACTCCGCTGGCAGCGGTGAGAACTCGAACTCCACCGCGAAACTCGCCCGCTGCCCGCCCCCGACCCTGATGGGCCAGTGTGTGACCAGCGTGAGTCCCTGGAAGACCCGCTCCACCCCCCCCTCGGAACGCGAGGCAGTATCCAGAGGCCAAGTCCAGACGCCGGCCGCGGGCTCACAGGAAACGGACAACCGCTGCCCCCTGAGGCGATCGTCGACTCTCATCGCGCCCACGGCCTTCAGGGTCTTTCTTCTCCTCAGTCCGCTGCCGTCCGTGTCGTCCGCATGGAACGACACCCACTCTTTCTCGGGCGTGAGGAACGACAGATTCCACTCCGGTGCGAACAGCACGTCCAGGTCGTCGTCGGGTGTCAGGTCGTACTCGACACGCACTCTTCCCTCATCAGTGAGCCAGATGCCCTTCTTGATGAGGACCCGGCACTCGCCTCCAGCGACCGTCACGATCCCGGTCCTGCTCATCTCCACTCCGATCGAACCGTTACGCCGCCCGAGCTCGAACTCGTAGGTACCCCACGCGAAGTCGCCGAGTTCGCCGCTCCCCGCCTCCGCTTCCGCGCGCTTGATGCCGGGTGCGAAGAAATGGTCGATCGCGGCAACAGCGGCGTGCGAGTCGGAGCCCGTGAGCTCGCCCAGACCCTTCTCCTTCACGTTCAGTCCGTCGTGGATGTTCCCGATGCCCTCCCCGTACTCGGCGTCGCCGTCAGCAGGTATCTCGTCGTGGTACGCCTCGGTGTAACGAGACATCGTGGCCAGCACGTTCCAGTCCGCCTGTCGAACGTCCAGCTCGAAGATGGTGCCCCCTCGTGAGGGAGCGATGTACACGTTGGCGCTGTGTGACTCAAGCAGGACCTCGTCGCGTCCGTCTATGTCGTGGTCGGTCACCTCGGCGTGGTCCCACGTCCGGCCCCGAGCGGCATCTATCATCCGCTCGGCCCTGATGAGGTGACCGTAGATGGCAGCTCTCAGGTGTGGAAGGTACAGCCCGCCGAAGACTCCATGCCAGTAGGCGCAGTTGCACTGCCCCTGCCACAGCTCACGCTTCGCCTCCTCGAGTACGGCCGTCTCCACCGTGACGGCGCCGCCGTCCACCGACTTCACGGCGTCCGCGGATCCGTCGAGCGACTCAAGGACATCGGAAGCCCGCTGCGCGGCCGCGATCTTCTCACTGACGCGCATCATCTTCCTGAGCATCAGATTCGACTCTTCGTACTTGGACAGGAAGCCCTTCCAGGTCCCCCCCGAAACAAAGGGGCCCCACTCCTCCAGCAGTCCGTCGTCACCGAGTTTGCCCAGGAAAGCCTCGTAGCTGCGCCTGGCCTTCGTGGGCAGGGCCCACTCCATCATCTCGGGGTACGACGACGCAGGCAGGTATGCGCGCCCCCTGGGAATCGTGTTGTCGACGACCTCCGCGAAGGTCGCGGTCGTCACCCAGTCGCGATTCTCCGAGAGCGTCCTCAAGAAGCGCTTGAGCCATCCACTCGTGTGAACGTGCTCGTGAGTGCCCGGCCAGACGCCGAACTTCTCCCCGTCGTCCCCGAACACAACGACGTGGCCTTCGCCACGCTCGGCGACCGAGCGGAGCACGTTCAGCGTCTCCTCGGGCTCGGCGAAGGGGATCGCGTATCGCAGCTTCTTGCTGATCGGGAAGACACGGACCGCTGCGCCTTGCTCCTCCGCGAGGAACGGCCCCACCAGGTCCTCGTCCTCGATCCCGGCGAGGCGAAATCCGTAGTCATCCAGCGGCAGGTACTCCAGACCCGCCTCGTGGATGATCCTGGCCAGGCGCGGCTCCCAGACTCTCTCCGCCAGCCACATCCCCCGAGGGCGCGTCCCGAAATGGTCGGAGACGTAGTCCGTCATCATCCGCATCTGCCCGCGCGCGTCGCGCTCCGGGATCGCGCAGAGAATCGGTTCGTAGAAGCCCCCTCCCAGGACCTCTACTTGTTCCCTCGCCACCAGTGCGCGCACTCGCTCGATGTAATCCGGGGCGTGCTCTTCGTACCACTCCAACAGCGGGCCGCTGTTGTGAAGCACGATCTTGATCTCGGGGAATTCTTCAATCGCTTCCAGAAACGGAAGGTAGGCCGTTCTATAGGCGTCCTCGAACACGCCGGGCAGGTTGCCAACAGGTTGGTGGTTGTGTATGCAGAGGACAAGCGTGACACCGCGCATCGGCTGCCGCTCCTGAAAGACCCGCCGTCACTTCTCTCCGAGCGCTCGCAGCAGGACGGCCAGGTCCTGCGGCTGCGCCTGTGGAACGTCGCGGGCCGTGAGCTTGGTGCCCCCTGCCATGATCTCCTTCATGGCCGCAACGTCCTCATCATCGACGAAAACATAAGGGAGAAGCTCGCGCTTCCCCTCGGCGTAGTGCATTCCTCCGATGTTCGCCTCCTCCACATCGAGGCCTCTCCCGATGAGCGCCAGAAGATCCCGAGGGCTCTCCACGATCAGGAACGTACGCTCGTCGTCCCACTTGCCCGTCTTGAGCCCCTCGGCAAACCCCTCGCCCGTTGCGACCGACACGGGCACTCCCATGGCGTCGGTATCGGCGTACAGAGCGCACCTCCAGTCGCAGCAACAGACCTCGTCGTTGACGAGGATTATGCGCTCGGGTGACAGCCAGGCGCCCCAGGCAACCGTTACCTGGCCGTGAATCAGTCGGTCATCCACCCTCACGAGCACGAACGGCATTCACGAGCTCCCGGGCCGCGCCTCGGCCCAATGATCACAGGATGCGCACGGCGTCGCGGCCCCGCTCCTTGACCATTTGTACCAGTTCGTCCACCCCGGTGCGGTCCCTCTTGACGAAGAACTCGAGGAGCATCATCAGATTGACGCCCGTGAGAGCACGCACGCCTGCGCCCCCGGCTACCATCTCCTGACAGACGTGATGGCAGCTCCCGCCCGGCATGTCACTGAACACGACCACTTCGCATTCCGATGCCAGGCTGGCCACAGCGCTCCCTACCGCCTCGTTCAGATCGGCCAGACCCATGCCGGCATTCGACACGGCCACCCAGTTCGCTTGCTTCCCGAGGATTCCCTGCACAGCCTCCATCAGGCACTGCCCGACGTTGCCGTGCGCCACGATCACACACCCTATGCGCTTGCCCTGACCGCTCACTCGTCGTCACCTCGCGTTGCCCGCAGCACGCCGGCCTCTCTTGCGATGGCGTCCCTCTGGCGTCTGTCGAAGTCCCTTGCGGCGTTTATGCCCCGGAGCTTCAGAAGGTAGTTCAGAGCGATGACCTCTGAGATAACGATGATGTTCTTGCCAAGAACCAGAGGAAGCGTGACCGCGGGTATCTCGATACCGAGGATCTCCGACGTGTCCTCCTCAAAGCCCAACCGTTCGTAGTCAGAGAGCTCGGACCACACCGCGAGTTTCACCTCCACCTCGATGCGCTTCCGCTGTCTGAACGCTTTCGTGCCGAACATCGCCTGAACGTCGATGATCCCGACACCTCGGATCTCCATGTGGTTCTGCAGAAGCTCGGTGCTGTAGCCTATCAGGTAGTCTCTCCGCGTGCGCATGACGCAGACGACGTCGTCCGCCACGAGCCTGTGCCCGTTCGCCACGAGGTCGAGCCCGCACTCGCTCTTGCCTATGCCGCTCTTCCCGGTGAAGAGAAGCCCCACGCCGTGCACGTCCACGAGCGTCCCGTGAACGACCTTCTGGGGCGCGAGCAGGTCCTCCAGTTCAGAAGCGAGCTCCCTCGCCAGCCGGTCGGAGCTGAGAGGCGTCGTGAACACGGCAACCCCGCGCGAATTCCCGAGTTCTACCAGGAGCGGGGGCGGCGCGAGACCGTCTGCGACAATGACGCATGGCACGGGCGGACTGCACAGCCGCGCGAGCGAGGCCTCACGCTCATCCGTCGTGAGGGAATCGATGTAGCTCAACTCGCGCGATCCGAGGATCTGCACGCGATCGGCCCGGAATCCCTCGACGAACCCGGCCAGGAGGAGGCCCGGCAGACAGACGTTGCTGTCTCCAATGACCCCGCCAGACACTTCCGGCTTCGTGGCCGTGGAGAGGGACAGACGCTCCCCGATGCCAGCCGCGAGCGATTGAGTCGTGAGTTCTTCAGTCACACTCGTGCCTCCTGCAGAAGCTGGTGCGCGCCCCCTACTTCGCCGGCTCAACCAGCCCGTAATCACCGTCGCCCCGACGGTAGATAACGTTGACCTTGTCCGTCTCCGAGTTCATGAAGACGAAGAAGGCCACCTGAAGCTCTTCCAGTTCACTGAACGCCTCGGCGGGCGTCATCGCCTCCGACGCGAGCCCCTCGGGTACAATGCCAAGCTCGTTCAGAGACACACCGCCCGACACCATGGCCACATCGGCCGTCGCATCAACGCCCTTGTGGTGCCTGACGCGCTCTTTGTATTTCCGTATCTGTCGTTCCACCTTCTCGATCGAGCGATCGAACGCGGATCTCATGTCGTCCGCAGTCTGCTCGCTGGAGATGACGGCCCGAGACGCATGCACGGTGACATCCGCGATGCAGCGGTGTCCTTCGGTCTGCAAGACGATGTGCGCCTCATCCACGCGGTCGAAGTAGTGCGCCAGGCGCGACACCTTGTCGTCGATGTACGTTCTCAACGCAGGCTCCACTTCACAGTTCCTGCAGGTCACCGTGATCCTCATGCTCGCTCCTTTCCCTGCGCGCTGTCCAAGAGCACGGGGCGTCGGGCGCCCAGCGCCGCCACCGCCTCGTGCGCCCTGTACGAACTCCTGATGAACGGTCCTGCCGATGCCCACCTGAATCCCATCGCCAGACACTCCAGAGCCAGCTCGTCGAACTCCTCCGGTGTCACGAAGCGCGCCACCGGGTGGTGCTCGGCGGACGGTCGAAGGTACTGACCAAGGTAGATGATCTCGACGCCGGCCGCCAGCACATCGGCAAGAGCTCGCCCGAGTTCCTCCCGTGTCTCCCCCATACCCAGCATGAGCCCCGACTTGACGAGTGCCCCCGAGGACGAGCCCGCGGCTCGCGACAGAACCTCGAGTGAACGCTCGTATCCCGCGCCCTTCCTGACCGCGGGGTACAAACGCTCGATTGTCTCGACGTTGTGCCCGAAGACATCGGGATCGGCCGCCAGCACCGTCTCCACCGCGTCCGGGCAACCCCGGAAATCAGGCACCAGCACCTCGATACCGGCACGCGGGTTGGCACCTCTGATCGCCTGGACGGTCGCCGCGAACTGCGCCGCTCCTCCGTCCGGAAGGTCATCCCGCGTCACCGACGTCACCACCACGAAATCGAGCCCGAGCGTCGTGGCCGCCGAGGCCACCTCATCGGGCTCAGCTGCGTCGACCGGGACGGGGCTCCCGTGAGAGACCGCGCAGAACGCGCAGTCACGCGTACATCGATCTCCCAGGATCATGAAGGTCGCCGTGCCCCGTGAGAAGCAGTCGACGCGGTTCGGGCACCTCGCCTCGTTACACACGGTGTTCACGCGATGCGACTTGAGCGTCTCCCGAACCAGCCTCGTTTCCGCAGGATCGGCCATGGGCTTGGTCAGCCAGGCCGGAAGGCGCGCCCCGGTCTTCACTCGACGTCTATCCTCCCCAGCCTGTCCCCTGGCGCCACG
>JALGZG010000397.1 GCA_025782345.1 bacterium
GTGCCCGGACCCGGCTACATCGTGGTGACGTCCAGCGTTCGGGTCAAGATATCGCACACATACGGGACGATGGACAATCTCGAGCTCTGCAACTCTACGAGTTCGTCCAGCTTCGGCTCCGACTACTGGTTCAGCATGGTAGACGAGGAGATCCCGTCGTCGTACCCGACCGACACGGACATAGACAGGCACTTCTCTGTGCACAGCACTCATGAGGTGACGGCGTCGGGTAGCTACACATACTACCTGGTTGGGAGAATGGTGAGCGGGCAGGACTCGAATGACAGATTCTGGTTCACGCAGATGACCGGGATCTACTACCCCTATCCGATTCCGGTCAGGGAGGACGCCGGGGAGGATGCCGAACTCCTGAGGGCGAAGCTGGAGCTCGATAGCCGGTAGAGCCGCACGGCTCTGAGGTGGACATGGTTCGATAGCCCGGCCGGCACCTGTTGTCGGCCGGGCTTCTGTCTGGCGGTGTCGCAACGCGCGCCCGTGCGCCCCGGGACGCCCCACGCGGCCCTTTCCGCTTGACACCCCGCGAATTCGCGGGATACGCTCACGTCGCATTCGATGCAGAGACGGCCCCTGTGGATAACCCCTTATGGAAACCAGGACAATGGGCAGAATCAGACGTTCGGAGCGGCTGGGCAAGCTTCCTCCGTATCTTTTTGTGGAGATCGACCGGGTCAAGAACGAGCTTGTGGAGTCGGGCGCCGACATCGTCGACCTGGGGATAGGGGACCCGGATCTGCCGACGTTCCCGGAGATCGTATCGGCGCTACGCGAGTCCTGCACGGACCCCGCGACGCACCGATACCCGCTTCAGCGCGGTGACCCCTCCTTCAAGCGCGCCATCGCGCGCTGGTACGAGGCACGCTACGGCGTGGCGCTCGACCCTGAGCGCGAGATCCTACCGCTCATCGGAACCAAGGAGGGGATAGGGCACCTGCCGCTGGCCGTGATGAACCCGGGCGACCTCTCGCTGATACCCGACCCGGCGTTTCCCATCTATCCTGCGGCCACCTGGCTCGCGGACGGCGAGGTCCGCCTGATCAAGTTGAGCGAGCAGGAGGGCTTCCTGCCGAGCTTCACGGGACTCATCCCGCGCGACCTGGACAGGGCGAAGCTCCTGTTCCTCAACTACCCCAACAACCCGACCGGCGCGGTGGCCAACGAGGCGTTCTTCAAGACGGCGGTCGACTTCGCACGCGAGCACGGTATCCTGGTGCTGAACGATGCCGCCTACTCCGAGGTCATCTACGAGGGCCCGCGCGTGTCGCTGCTTCAGATCGACGGTGCGAAAGACGTCGGGATCGAGTTCCACTCCTTCTCGAAGACGTTCAACATGACCGGCTGGCGGCTGGGATTCGCCGTCGGCAACCCGGAGGCGCTCGAGGCGCTGGCCACCGTCAAGGACAACGTCGACTCCTGTGTCTTCACCGCCATCCAGAGGGCGGGGGAGGCGGCGCTCGCGCTCCCGGACGAGCGGCTGGAGGAACTGGTCGAGACATACCGGCGCCGGCGTGACGTGCTGGTCGACGGTCTGCACAAGGTCGGCTGGAACGTCCCGAGGCCGCACGCGACGTTCTACATCTGGGCGCGGATACCGACGGCAGAGCGCTCGCAGGAGTTCTGCGCGCGCCTCCTCCGCGACGGGCACGTCGTCACGACACCGGGCGTCGGGTTCGGAGCGGCGGGCCGAGGACCGAATTGCCGAGGCGGTTGCGAGAATCAGAGGAATGCTGTAGGGTTTCGGCGCGGCGTGCCGGAGAGGCGCGGCGGGCAGGCACGCACGGGCGCTCCGAGTCGGCGCCGACCCACATGTCACGAACCAGGAGTGTGGACCATGGCCGAGTACAGGATTTCGCTCGAGAACATCAGTCTCTACGGATATCACGGCGCGTCAGCGAACGAGCGCGAGCTGGGGCAGCGAACATCAGTCTCTACGGATATCACGGCGCGTCAGCGAACGAGCGCGAGCTGGGGCAGCGGTTCGAGATCGACGTTGATGTCATCGCCGACCTCTCTGAGGCCGTCGCGTCCGACGACATGAAGAAGACCGTCAACTACGAGAAGGTATACAGGCTCGTTGAATCTGAGGTCGTCAACGAGAAGTACCACCTGCTCGAGGCCCTGGCCGACAAGATCGCACGCGACGTGATCAAGGAGTTCGGAGCGCTCGAGGTCGTAGTGAGAATACGGAAGCCGAGTGTTCCGATCGCAGGCTCGATCGACTTCGTCGAAGTAGAGGTGGTCCACTCGGCGTAGAGGCGCCGCACTGGAGAACAGGCAGTGTCCAGAGCGTGGATCGGCATCGGTTCGAACATGGGCGACCGACTGGAGTACGTCCGCCGCGCGCTCGGGATGATGGACGCGCTGCCCGACACGGAGTTCGTGGCAGTGTCGTCCGTCTACGACACCGTGCCCGTTGGCGCGGCCGGCCAGCCTCGCTTCCTGAACGCAGTGGCGGAGCTGTCGACCGACGTCGGGCCGGTCGAACTCCTGCGGAAGCTCCTTGCGATCGAGGCGTCGTGCGGCAGGGTCAGAACCAGCGTGTGGGGTCCTCGTACGCTCGATCTCGACCTGCTTCTGTACGACGACGTTGAGATCGAGACAGAAGAGCTGACGCTGCCGCATCCGCGCGCGCGGGGGAGGGCGTTCGTGCTGGTTCCGCTCGCGGAGCTGGCGCCGGACCTCAGCCGGACCTCAAGTTCCCCGGCGACACGGAGACCGTGCACGAGCGTTTGGCGGCGCTGGGCGACCTCGCCGGCAGCGTGCGGTGCGTCGGTGGCCCACCGAGCCCCGCGTAGAGGGGGCGGAGCGCGGCCGGAGCGGTACGGGCCGACATCGACGGCGCAGGATGTCGCTGGACGTCGCCGGACTGAGCGGGACATCGACCGCATCAGCGGAGGGAACGTGCCCAAGAAGAACTACGTGGCCATCGAAGGTGTCATCGGGGCGGGGAAAACAACCCTGGCGACGCTTCTCGCAAAGGAATGGGGCGCGCACCTCAAACTCGAGGTCGTTTGTCTGCGACTACGTATTCGCTAAGGACCGCATCTTCGCGAATATCACGCTCGACGACAACGAGCTGGCGCTCTACAAGCGCCTTGCCGACCTCCTGGAGCGCGAGGTGCCGAAGCCGGACATCGTCGTCTACCTTCAGGCCTCCGTCGACAGTCTGATGGAGCGCATTCGGAAGCGCGGCCGTGAGTTCGAGCGCGACATGTCGGCCGAGTACATCGGGTCGCTGAACGAGGCGTACAACTACTTCTTCTTCCACTACAAAGAAACGCCCCTGATCGTCGTAAACACCGACGATATTAACTTCGTTGAGAGCACCGCAGATTTCGAGGAACTCGCACGCGAGATCGAGGAGCACGACACAGGGACCGCCTACTACGTTCCGATCGGCACTCGGTCCTGACGCGGCGGACCGCAAGCTCTGACCCGGGCGGGACCCGCAAGCTCCACGCTGCCCGGGTGGGACCACTGACAGAGAAGGAACATGGAACGCACGAAGCGCACCGCGCCAACGATTGCGGCAATGAAGAAGGCGGGGGAGAAGGTCGCCGTTCTCACGGCCTACGATGTCATGACCGCGAGGCTGCTGGACGCCGCGGGAGTCGACATGATCCTGGTGGGTGACTCGGCCGCGATGGTCGTCCTGGGGCACGAGAACACCCTGCCCGTGACCCTCGATGAGATGGTGATGCTGACGGCCGCCGTCGCGCGGGCCGGAACAGCCGCGCTCGTCGTCGGCGATATGCCATTCATGTCGTATCAAGCTCGAGGGCGGGCGGAAGGTCATACAGAAGATCGAGAGAGTGTTGGACGCCGGGATCCCGGTGATGGGGCACATCGGTCTCACCCCTCAGTCGATCCACGAACTCGGCGGCTACCGCGTGCAGGGCAAGAACGACGAGACGCGGGAGCGACTGCTCGATGACGCGCGGGCTCTCGCGCAGGTCGGGTGTTTCTCTATGGTGCTCGAGGCCATCCCGTGGCAGCTGGGACGCGAGATAACAGAGGCGGTGTCGATCCCGACCATCGGGATCGGAGCGGGGCCGCACTGCGATGGCCAGGTGCTCGTGATCAACGACATCATCGGATACACGGATGGACCGGCGCCGAAGTTCGTCCGCGGCTACGGGGACGCGCGCAAGGTGGTTTCCGAGGCCGCCCGTGGGTTCGTCCAGGACGTCAAGTCCGGCGCGTATCCCGATCTCGACGAAAGCTACTGAGCTGAAGAGCGGCGGGGCAGAACGGAGTGCCTGCGGTGGAGATCATCCGCACGGTCGGAGAGATGAAAGAGAGGGCGCGGGCGCTCAGAGCCTCTGGTGGCGTTATCGGTCTCGTGCCCACGATGGGCTACCTTCACGAGGGGCACCTGACGCTGGTCCGGACGGCGCGTGAGCTCGCGGACAGCGTCATCGTGAGCATCTTCG
>JALGZG010000310.1 GCA_025782345.1 bacterium
TCGAAGAACTCCAGCGCGAGGGGAGTCACAACGTCGGGAGCCTCCCCGTCCGGCCCGTCTCCCCGCGCGTGCCTTACGAACGCAACGGCGTCCTCATCGGACCCGAAGAACGCCAGTGCGCTTAAGATCCCCTCGGGCGCGGGCGCCAGGATCAACTCGACCTCGGTGATGACGCCGAGCGTCCCCTCCGACCCTATGAAGAGATCGATCAGATCCATGCCGGGCGCGGCGTAGTAGCCGGCTGCGTTCTTTGTGTCGGGCATGTCGTATCCCGGGACACGCACCTCCGCTTCACTGCCGTCAGTCCGAGCCAGGACGAAGAGCGACCCGTCCGCGACGCACACGCCACGCTCGACCGCAACGACATCCCCGGTGGTCAGTGCCACCCTGAGCCCGTGCACGTGCCGGCGCGTCGCGCCGTACCGGTAGCTTCTGGCGCCGGACGCGTTGGTGGCCACGGTGGCGCCCAGATGGGCGGTGTCCTCGGTGGGGTCGGGAGGATAGAAATAGGTCCGGTCGTCCGCGAGGAAGGCCTCGAGGCCGGCGCGCGCTCCGGCGTCATCGTCGGACCGCTCGGTGCCGAGGTCCTTCGTCAGCAGGCGTTCCCCGAGTTCGGCCACCGACAATCCCGGCTCGACGCGAACCGTGAAGCGCCCGTCGGGAAGCCGACGGACCCCCAACACCCTCTTCATGTCCGACAGAGAGAGAAGGACGCCGCCGGAAGGTACGGCTCCGCCCACGATGCCGGTTCTTCCGGCCGACACGGTGACGTTCACGCCCGCATCGGCGGCCGCGACAAGCGCGCCCGAGACCTGCGCCTCGTCTCTGACGAGGACCAACCGATCTGCCTCGGCCGGACCGTACCGCGATTCATCCGACAGGTAGTCGCCGTACGACTCCTCTATCCGCTGACGTGAATCCACGACGAGCGGGGGCGCACCGTTGCCCGACCTCGGCTTGACCGTTTTGATGACATTGCTCAATCGCTAGACCTCGAGCACGAGGCCTCTCGGGAAGTTCGTCAGATTCTCGACGGTCCCGTCCTCGTGCACGTAGTAGACGTCCTCGATCCGCATACCGTAGCCCCTGTCGGGGTAGTAGAGCCCCGGCTCGACCGTGAATACCGACCCCGGCACGAGCGTGTCAGTGTTGCCCGAGAAGTCGGACAGGGTCGGCTTCTCGTGCACGTCCAGCCCGATGCCGTGTCCCAGGCTGTGCACGTACCCGTTCCTCACGTGGGGATCGGTACGCGGTGTCTCGATCCCTCGCGCCTCAAAGAAATCGCAGGTCCGGGTCTGGTAGACCGACGCCTTGGCATCGTAGCACTCCTCAAGTGTCTTGTAGCTGTCCAGGATCTCCTGCGAGGCTTCCCCCAGGACGAACGTGCGCGTCATGTCGAAGAAGTAACCTCCGCCCGCTTCTTGAGGAAAGATGTCGAACACGATGGTCTTGCCGAGCTCGATCGGGTCGGAGTCGTTTCCGCGGCTGTGGGGTATGCCCGCGTCCCGGCCGATGGCGAAGATCGTGTCGACCTCTTCAATGATCTTGCGGCGCGCGAGGGCCATCTTAATCTCGGCCTTGCAGTCGCCGATGGTCAGGGTGCTCCCGTCGTCCTTCGTGAGCTTCCCGCCGTCGACCTTGTGGGACTTCATGAAGTCGGCGATGTGACCCACGACCTCACAGGTCTTCCGCCCCATCTCCCTGATGCGGTCGATCTCCTCCGGGCCCTTGGTCATGCGGGCCGTGATGAAGATGTCGTCGATGAACTCGCCCGTGACGGTCACATCCGGCAGGCCTTCGTCGAGCGCCTTGAGGAACTCCCAGTTCCGCCCCACGTCACCCTGTCCGTAGAAGGCCACACGACCCTTGACCCCGAACTCCTCGAATATCGTCTGGTAGTACTTGACGCTCGCGGCCAGGCGGTCACCGCCCGCCTCCTTGATCATCTCGAGGATGTTGTACTTGGATGTGTCGATCGTCTTGAGCCCGCTCGCGGCCGCCTCCTCGCGCTCCATGGTCCCGCACAGAAGCACCGGTTCCTCACGACGCTTCTTGATGACGATGGCGTGTGAGATGCCCACCCCGTTGACCATGTAGTACATGGTGGCGTTGCCTTTGACGGCGCCCGTGACCACCGCGACGTCGATCCCGCGCTCCTGCATTAGTCCGTCGATGTCTCGCTTCACTGGTCCAAGCCTCCTGTGGTGTGGCCCCGCCGGCGGCCGCTCTCGCCCGGGCGATCGCGTCGAGGCCTACAGCGCTCTCAGAATGTAGTACAGGTTCCCCATCTCACCGTTGATGTGAGCATCAAGCGGCACGCTCTCGTGCCTCTCGCCCTCCGCATAGATCGCGGCGAGCTCGAGTGACCCCGACCGCTCGACGAGCTCTCTGAACTCCTCGTAGACCCACAACCGGAGCCTGTGCCGGTCGATAAGCACGCGCTTCTCACCCCGGTCGTCGATCTCCATTGTGCAGAGCTGATGGCTGAGCCGCATCGCACGATCTTCGCTCTCTATCGCCCACGTCGTCTTCACGCGAACGCCGTCCCTCTCCATCTCCCAGATGCTTCCTTCCTTGTGCAGCGGGCCGTCCCAGGCGCAGGAGATGTGCACGATGTAGATGCCTCCGGGCTTGAGCGCCTCGCCCGTAAGCCTGAAGTGGGACACGATTGCTTCGTCATCGAGAAGGTAGCCCAAGCTGTTGATCGAATTCAAGGCCGCATCGAACTCGCGCGGGAACACCGCGGTCTCCATCTCGGCACGGACGAGCGTTACGTCCCCGGACGTCCCGGCCTCCGCCACCCTCTGTCGCGCGTGGTCCAGCATCACAGGGCTCGTGTCGTAGCCGGTCATGCGGTAGCCGTGCCGCGGCAG
>JALGZG010000042.1 GCA_025782345.1 bacterium
GTCTTGCGGAGTGCGAGGGATGTCACTCGATGATATGAGTTTCCCGACCTCGATCCCCTCAGGGATCTTCTTGATATCGAGCACGTCGGTGAGACTCGTCACCTGGCTGACTTCGGGAAGGTCGTGGAACCGGGTCGTCAGCGAGTCAATCCTCGCAAGCGTGCGCGGATTGAAGATGTCCTCCGTCTCGAGAGCCACGACAGCAAGTGAACTCCCCCCATACTTGTCGCCAACCTCGCGGAAGAGCTGCACCACAGGATCGTCCTGAGGTAGGTAGTTCAGTATGTCACTGTCGATTCGCAGCTTCGTCAGCTGGTAGGCGAAGAAGACGGTTAGCAGCGCTACCCCGACCAGAAGCGGTAGCCGATATCGGACGATCCAGTAGGCCAGCTTTGTCATGTGGTAGTTCCTGTTCCCTTGAGCGGTTGTCGGCGTTTCGTTACATGGGGCGCGAAGGAGCTAGCGCCGGAGGATCCCCCTGAACAGCACCTCCAGGAGGATGTCCGCGCCCTCCTCGATCTCCAGCAAGTTCGCCTCGAGCATCCACGACGACTCTAGTCCCCTCGCTGCTATCACGATGGCGGAGGCTGTCAGCTCGGGCACCGGGACATCGAACGTCCCCGCGGACGTGCCATCCTCGAGGACACTCTGAACGATCCGCTGCTCCTCGAGTAGATGGCTGTTTCTGATACCCTCGCAATGGGGCCAATACTCACTAACAGTCTCCCTGGTTACTTCGTAGAGGTTGGCGAGCTCTGCTACGGTACGAACTCTGACCTTGAGGTAAGCCGTCATCTTGTCCTGTGGGGTAGGGGCGTCGCGAACGGCCTCTCGGATGAGAGCTGTCAGTGTCGCGCTTTCGCGCGCCACAACCTCCATGAAGAGAACCTCCTTGTTGGAGAAGTGCTTGTAGAAAGTCCCCTTGGCGACGTTGGCTCGGCGGATGATCTCATCGAGAGTCGTCTTCTTCAGGCCGAAGCGCCCGAACAGCACTTGGGCTGTCGCGATGATCCTCTCCCTCGTGTCGGGTAAAGGTCCGTTCATCTGGCAACCTCCTCAACGGTAGAACTCCCGTTTGCAGAGCGCGAAGCAGGGGCGCCAATTCTGATTGCACTCTCAGCACCGGACTAGACGAGCTAGACGATTCTCGTCCTTTCGGTCAACATAGACGCGCTTTGAGGTCAAGTCAAGAGACGAGGGCATAGCTCGGCAGCGCGGGGGTGGAGCAGGATCCACGCGAGGCTGAGTCAGACTCGGCATTGGAATCTGCCCCAGCAAGGCTGTAACACTTGGGTCCTCCAGACGTTGCGGGATTTTCCAGGGAGGGTGGGGTGATGTCAAAGACGGGGTGAAAGTTCTCTCTTGACAAGCCGACGTCATCTTCTATATTCTGACGTCACATTCACACAGGCGAGATTCGGGCTGCCCGGCGAAGGGGCCACTGGGAGGGTGAGTATGAGCGAGGGGTTGTCACGTCGCGAGAGGGAGAAGGAGCGGCAACGGGGGGAGATGCTGACCGCGGCCCTGGACCTGTTCTCGGAGAGAGGGTACCACGGGGTTTCGATGCACGAGATCGCGAAGAGGGCAGAGTTCGCGATCGGAACGGTGTACAAGTTCTTCAGGAGCAAGGAGGATCTGTACAAAGCGCTGATGATGGAGACGGCCGCGGAGTACCACGCGCTGCTCGAGAGCACTCTATCGAGGGAGGCGGATACACTGACGGTTGTCAGGGACTACGTCCGGGCGAAGGCGGGGGTGTTCGCGGACAGCGCTTCCGCGTTGCGACTGTATGTTGCGGAGACACGTGGGGCGAGCTTCAACATCAGGGCCGGCCTGGACGAGGATATCCGGGAGCTGTACGACGAAGTCGTGGAAGGGCTTGCATCGGTGCTGGAGAAAGGTGTAAAGGATAAGGTGCTCAAGAAGCTGGATTCATACTACATGGCGGTGGCGCTCGAGGGACTTACGAATGCGTTTCTCTTCTGCTGGCTGAAGGATCCGGAGCGGCATCCGTATGAGAAGAACGTCGCGATGATAACCGAGCTATTTCTCAGGGGGAGTCAGGCGCAGTAGGCGCTGCGTCCGTGCTTTCCGAGGGGAGGGTCCGGGCAAGGTGATTACTCAAGACAAACTCAAACTGACGGGGATCCGGGAGCTCGCCGCACTCGTGGCCAGCCAGGGATTCCTGAGGCGGGCGGCTCTCAATGTGGCCGGCTCGAGGGCGCACAAGTTCATAGTGAACAATTACCACCAGGACCGTCCGCTCCAGGTACGGAGGGACATCCACGACTATCTCATGGCTCTGTTGCATGGCGTTGACCGCGCGATCGAGCGAGGAGACGTATCAAAGCACGTAATCAAACGCTTTGTGGATGTGTTCGTCGGGAACGTGCTCCTCAGGCACGGTGAGGACGCGGATATAGTTGCCGGTCTCGGGTTCACGCCCCCGAAGTTCGTCCTCGTGAGCCCCACGGGCAGGTGCAATCTGCGGTGCGTCGGCTGCTACGCCGAGAGCGACCCTGGGAACCACGCGAGCCTGGATTTCGACACGTTCGACAGGATTCTGACGGAGAAGCGCAAGCTCTGGGGGTCCTACTTCACGGTGATCTCGGGGGGCGAGCCGTTTCTGTGGAGGGACGGCGAGCGGGATCTTCTCGACATGGTGGCGAAGCACGACAGCGAGTACTTCCTGGTCTACACGAACGGCACGTTGATAGATGACGAGACGGCCAGGCGGATGGCGGAGCTTGGCAACATCAGTCCAGCCGTCTCCGTGGAGGGCTTCGAGAAGGAAACGGACGCGAGGCGCGGCAAGGGGACGCACAGGAAGGTGATGGCGGCCTTCGATAATCTCCGGAGGCACGGCGTTCCCTTCGGGGTGTCGGTGACACCCACGAGGGACAACTGGGACGTCATCACAAGCGACGCGTTCGCCGATTTCTACTTCGACGAACAGGGCGCAATGTACTGCTGGTCGTTCCAGTACATGCCGATCGGACGCGGGCAGACGATTGATCTAATGGTGTCTCCCGAGGACCGGGTTGAGATGCTGCGGCGGCTGCAGCGGTTGATTCGGGAGCGAAAAGTGTTCGTGGGGGACTTCTGGAACAGCGGGCCAACCTCCCGTGGCTGCATCTGCGCGGGTCGAGGCAGTGGCGGGTACATCTACATCGACTGGAACGGGGACATCACGCCCTGCGCGTTCGTGCCCTATTCGACAGACAACATCCACCGGATCTACTCGAGCGGGGGTGATCTGAACACGGCACTGGACTCACCGCTGTTCAAGCGGATCCGGGACTGGCAGGATCGATACGGGTTCACTCAGCCGGCCGAGGAAGTGGACAACTGGCTGTGTCCATGCGTGATTCGGGATCACTTCGACATCCTGAGGGAAGCGGTCCTGGAGACCGGAGCCAGACCCATCAACGAGGAGGCGGCTATCGCGATCGCGGACCCGGAGTACTGCCGGCGCATGGTGGAGTACGGAAGGGAGATCAAGAGATTGACCGACCCGATCTGGGCGGAGGAGTACGTTGCTGTCGGGCCGGGAGAAGGGGCGGATCACGATGGAGTCGCGGCGATCTTGCCGGACACCGCTGGGTCACGGGTTGCAGACAAGGAGAGGGAACATGTTCGATCTCATTAGGAAGGCGCTCCTGACAGGCGTGGGGTTGGGAATCATGACCAAGGAGAAGATCGAGGAGCTGGCGGCCGAGTTGTCGAAGAGGGCTGATCTGACGGAGAAGCAGGGTGAAGCACTCATCGCGGACCTGCTGGTGGAGTCCGAGAAGGCTGCTCGGACTCTGGACGACAAGGTGAGCGCGGCCGTGCGAGGCACGCTGGAGAAGATGGAGATCGCGACGAAGCGCGATGTTGCCGCACTCGAGGAGAGGGTCGCGGCGATCGAGCGGGGGCTGGCCTCGGATGACTCCGGAGCGGAGTCGAAGTGACCGGGATCCCCGGCGCGAACGAGGGAGCCCCGCCGCGGAAGATAGCCCTCGCCCTCGGCAGCGGCGCTGCCCGAGGGTGGGCACACATCGGTGTGATCAACGCCCTGTCAGAGGTTGGGATACGGCCGGACTGCGTCGCGGGCGCGAGCATCGGCGCACTGGTCGGAGCCGCGTACGCGAGCGGTAAGATCCACTCCCTCGAGGAGCTTGCACGCGGCCTGGATTGGAGGAAGGTCGTTTCCTTCTTCGACGTGGTCTTTCCCAGATCGGGTCTCATCGATGGCAGGAAGATCGCTGATTCCATCCGAGAGCATGTGGAGCCGGGGAACATCGAGGATCTTCCTCTGCCGTTCCGCGCGGTGTCGACCGACCTCGTAACGAGCCGGGAGGTGGTCATCAAGGACGGCGACGTTGTCGAGGCGGTGAGGGCCAGCATATCCGTGTCCGGCATGTTCACGCCAGTCAAGAAGGGCGAGATGATACTGGTCGACGGTGGGCTTGTGAACCCCGTCCCCGTGAGTGTCGCGCGACGCATGGGGGCCGACTACGTGATCGCTGTCGATCTCACTCGCGACGCCCCGGGCGCGGGGGGTGCGAAGAGAGCCTCGCAGGCGGATTCGGACAGCGTGCGGTCCGGTGAGGAACCGGCGAGCGGCTCCGCGGGGAAGGGCACGCCTCCGGCCGGCATCGGCGAAAGGATCAAGTCGATCGATGCCCTTGGGATGGCGCAGTTGAAGCAATGGATGGCCAGGGAATCCGTGCCCAACATCTTTGAGGTTCTGATGGCCTCGATGAACGTCATGGAGAAGCAGATCGCCGAGCTTCAACTGAGGGCCGAGCCGCCAGACCTGCTCATCCGACCCAGGCTAGGCCACCTGAGATTCATGGACTTCCACAGGGCTGATGAGACGATCCTCGAGGGCTATAGGGCCGCCAAGTCCTGCCTCGAGGAGAATGAAGACACGGCCGCTCCTTTCTAGCGTGCTTGTGTCAGTGGGGAAAGCGCGTATGCCGTTTCGCACAGTCGGTGTGATAGGTCGGACGTACCGGCACCTGAGGCGCTACCGTCAGATACTGGCGGTCTTTCTCAAGTACGGGTTCGGGGATCTCCTGAGGAGCATTGGGGTCCACGGATACGTGGGGGCGCGCTGGTGGAAGATCGATGCCGGGCGGCCAGAGCCGGTAGGGGTCCTCTCCCGGGCGGAAGCAGTCAAAGCAGCGCTGGAAGAACTGGGGCCCACGTTCATCAAAGCGGGGCAGTTCCTTTCCACCAGGCCGGATCTGTTGCCGGCGGAGTTCACTCAGGAACTTGCCAGGCTACAGGACGACGTGCCCCCATTCTCGTTTTCCGATGCGAGGCAGATCGTCGAGCAGGAACTCGGGAGTCCCCTGGAAGAGGTGTTCTCGGACTTCCAGGAGCGCCCGGTGGCGGCGGCTTCGATCGGCCAGGTTCACGCGGCGCGGCTGCCCGACGGGAACGAGGTCGTGGTGAAGATCCAGCGGCCTGGGTTGCGGGCCACCGTCCGAGTGGACATGGAGATCATGGCACACCTGGCCGCGCTTGCAGAGAAGCACCTCACGGGCGGAGAGAGCTACCAGCCCGCACTGATCGTGCAGGAATTGGCGCGTTCACTTGAGAGGGAACTCGACTACAACCTTGAAGCCGCTAACATGGAGCGGTTCGCGGCGCAGTTCGCGGGCGACACTGCTGTCTACGTT
>JALGZG010000135.1 GCA_025782345.1 bacterium
TCCAGCAACGCCTTCAGCACGTCGACCGCACCCGCCGCGTCCTTCGCGTAGCCGTCGGCGCCTATCGAGGCCGCGAACCTCTTCGTCACGACCGCACCACCGACCATCACGAGGCACTTCAGTCCGGCTTCACGGAGCTTCCCGATGACCACCGGCATCTGACCGACCGTGGTCGTCATGAGAGCAGACAGTGCAACGACGCCGGCGGCCTCGTCGCGGGCCACCTCGACGATACGCCCCGCCGGGACGTTCTTCCCGAGATCGACCACGCGGTACCCGTGGTTCTCCAGCATGCTCGCCAGGATCTTCTTGCCGATGTCGTGGACGTCGCCCTCGACCGTCGCCACGACGACGGTGGCGCGGGCGGACGCACCCTCCCCTTTCGGGAAGAGCGGCTTCAGCTTCGCGAACGCCCTCTCGACCGTCTCCGCCGCGAGCATCATCTGCGGCAGGAAGCAGTCCCTTTTCTCGAAGCGCCGCCCGATCTCTTCGAGAGCAGGTATTAGAACGCCGTCGTTGATCGCGCGCGCCTCGAAACCCTGC
This sequence comes from bacterium, assembly GCA_025782345.1. Lineage (GTDB taxonomy): Bacteria > Joyebacterota > Joyebacteria > Joyebacterales > Joyebacteraceae > JALGZG01. The sequence goes on from JALGZG010000135.1 coordinate 544, forward strand.
ACAAGAGCTTCATCGACCATCGCCTCGATACCGTCGACGTTGCCGTCGATGACAGCGCGTTCGATCCTGGTCTCGATCCCATCCTGCGGCCTGGGCTCGGGTTCGCTCTTGCGTCGCTTCTTGCGTCGCTTCAGGTGCTCTCGGATGTAGCCGGCAGAGTCGCGGTCTCTGAGCGTGAGGACGGACGACGCCCGGAGCGTCGACATCATGGACTCGTCCAGGGGGTTCATGATGGCCGCGTCGAGCCCGCGCTCCATCGCCATCGCCAGGAAGCTCGCGTTCAACACGCCGCGGTCGGGCAGACCGTGGGACACGTTGGATACCCCGAGTATCGTGGGGAGTCCAAGCTCGGTGCGCGCCAGCTCGACGGCCCGCAGGGTCTCCGGCACGCGCTCCTGCTCGGCCGAGACGGCGAGCGTGAGGCAATCCGCGATCAGATGTTCCCTCGGCACGCCGTGCCTGTCGGCGGCGTCCACGATGCGCCTGAGAACCGATACGCGGTCTTCCGCCGACGCCTTGATACCGGACTCGTCCATCGCAAGACAGACGACTCCGGCACCGAAACGCGCTGCCAGGGGCAGCACCCTGTCCAGCTTGTCCGGCGCGCCGGTCACGGAGTTCAGGAGCGGCTTGCCGGCGAGTGCGACCAGGGTCGCCTCGAAGGCCGCGGTGTTCATCGAGTCTATGGAGAGCGGCGCGGCTATCGAGTTCTCGAGCGCCACCGCGGCGCGCGGCATCATCGCAGCTTCGTCCACACCGGGCACGCCGATATTGACATCCAGCACGTGCGCGCCGGCGACGTACTGCGCCCGCGCGTCGTTCACGATGATCTCCGTGCGCCCCTCGAGCACCTCCTGGGTGAGGTCCTCGCGGTTTGTCGGGTTGATCCTCTCCCCCACGATCGCGAACGGGAGGTTCTTCCCGATCTCGACGGTGCGCATCCTGCTCGAAAGCCGAAGTGCAGCAGGAACGTCACGCGAGACGGGCCGCACGCCCCGGAGCCGTTCCCGCAGCAGCTCGATGTGCGCGGGGCGGGTGCCGCAGCAACCTCCGACCAGACCCGCACCGACCGTGACCAGCTTCTCCGCGTGGTCCACGAACTCGTCAGGCCCCAGTCGGAAGACCGTCCTGCCATCCACGAGCTCGGGCATACCCGCGTTGGGCTGAGCCAGGATCGGCGCACCGGTCACCTGCGCCATCCTTCCTATGACCTCGACCATCCGCTCCGGCCCCGTGGAGCAGTTGGCCCCGACCGCGAACGCTCCCATGGACGCCAGGACGTTGGCGGCGGTGGCGGGGTCGGTGCCGGTCGGCGTGACGAACGTCTCGTCGAACGTCATCGTGATCATGACGGGAAGGCCCGTGGCCTCGCGCGCGGCCAGGAGCGCCGCCTTCGCTTCCCTGAGATCCGTCATGGTCTCTATGAGAATGAAGTCGACTCCGCCCGCGGCCAGCACCTCCGCCTGCGCGTGGAACGAGTCGTAGGCCTCCCAGAACGACAGGTCACCCAGGGGCTCGACGAGCTTTCCGGTGGGCCCCATGTCGCCGGCAACGAGAACTCCGTCGCGGGCGGCCTGCCTGGCCAGCCGGACGCCGGCCGCGTTGAGCTCCTTGACCCGTTCCGACAGCCCCACGGCGGCGAGCTTGATCGAGGTGCCCCCGAAGGTGTTCGTGCAGATGACGTCGGCGAGAGGCACGTAGGCCCGATGAATGCCGAGAACCTCATCGGCGTGCTCAGCATTCAGAAGTTCAAGGGCGTGGCTGCCCGGCACCGCCTCCTGCAGCATGGTGCCCATGCCGCCCTCGAAGATGACGACGCGTCCATCGAGAAACCCCTGAAGCTCGGCGTGCGTCAAAGCCCTGCCTCCTCGACGATACGCGGCGTGATTCTTTCCCACATGACCGGCATCAGATGGACGCCCGAGACTCCATCGATGTCGCGCAGCTCCCGGATGAGCTCGCAGGCGAGGCGGACGCCCTCTTCCGCGGGGTCGTCCGCGCCTTCCAGACGCCGGATGGTATCGTCCGGGATCATCATTCCGGCGACCTCGTTCTTCATGTACTCCAGCGCCTTCGCCGATCGCGTGGGCAGGACGCCCGCGAGTATCTTCACCTTCGTGTGGAGGCCGAGATCGCGCACGCCGTCCATCCACCGCCGGAACCGAGCGACGTCGAAGACGGCCTGCGTCTGGATGAAGTCGGCGCCGGCCGTGACCTTCTTGGCGATTCTGACGAGCCGCAGCCCCATCGGCTCCGCGAACGGGTTCGCGGCCCCGCCGAGCAGCACGTCCGGGGGCCTCTTGAGCTCGTCGCCGTTCATCAGGTGACCGTCACGCATACCGCGCGCGACCGAGATGAGCTGGATCGAATCGAGATCGAACACCGGCCTTGCGTCAGGCTGGTTCCCCATGACCATGTGGTCGCCCGTCAGGAGCAGCAGGTTCCTGACGCCCAGCGCGGATGCGCCCAAGATGTCGCTCTGAAGCGCGATGCGGTTCCGGTCGCGGCACGTCATCTGGACGACGGGGTCGAGCCCCTCGTCCAGCAGCAGCTTCGCCGCGGCGATGGACGACTGCCGGACGATGCCGGTCTGGTTGTCGGTGACGTTGACCGCGTCCACATCACGGAAGTGCTCCGCCTTCTTCCTGACAAGATCGGGAGACGCGCCGAGCGCCGGACCCAGCTCACCGGTGACGATGAAGCGTCCGCTGTCGATGGCGTCTCTTAGGGTTCGTGCCAAGCCGTATGTCTCCATCCGCGTGAAGAACGAGCCCCAGTTCGGGGTCCGCCGCACGCTCTGAGCCTGGGCCGGCGCTACGGTTCGCGCTCTTGCCGGGCGCGCTTCGCAACGTCGAGATCGAGCCTTCGTATGATCCGGCCGACGCGCCACGTGGGGCCCTCTTCGCGCCCGCGGAACACGTTGAGCCACGTGGAGGTGTGCTCGAGGTCCCACCGGTGCGCCGCCAGCGTCTCTGTCAGCATCGGGACGCGACCGAGCAACCGCGATCTGGCGTAGATGGCGTACCAGATGCAGCGCTTCTCCGGGTACACCTCGCAGTACCCGCCGGGCCGCGTGCCGCCGCAGGCCCCGTTGCGGAGGCGCTTGGGACAACGCTGCGAACAAATGAAAGCGGTGTGGCTGAGGATACAGTCGCCACACCGCTGACATCTGAACAACGGTATCTTTATGAGGTTCTCGAGCAGCAGCCCAAAGCCAGAGACGCAACGCGTAAGCGACGGCCTCGCAGACAGGAAGCCGTCCAGCCGACTGCTGAATCTGGAGATCTCACGTTCGCTCATGCTCCCTGCGTCCGAGTTCCGGTCCGGCTGCCAGCCATCACTTCTAGTCGACGTCGATTCCCAGCTTCTCGAGTTCTTCCTTCGACATCTCGTAGCAGTGCTCGGGTTGTGGGAAGTCCTTCGACTTCACGTCCTCGATGTACTGACGGAAGGCCCCATCGAGTATCTCCGTCAGGTCGACGTACTTCCGGACGAACTTCGGATGGAACGCCGCGAAGTACCCTATCATGTCGTGCACGATCACGAGCTGTCCGTCGGCGTCGGGACCGGCGCCCAGACTCATGCAGATGACGTCGACCGCCTCGTGAATGAGCGTCATCGTCTCGGGCGGCACGCACTCGACCAGCATGCCCCACACTCCGGCCTCCTGGAGAGCGATGGCATCCTCGACGAGCTTCTTGGCCGCGTCGGCGGTCTTGCCCTGCACCCGGTATCCTCCGAGCGCGGGCGCGGACTGGGGCGTCAGGCCGATGTGTCCCATGACAGGCAGTCCCGCCTTGACCATTGCCGCGACGGTGTCCGCCACCCTGGCGCCGCCCTCGAGCTTGATGGCGTCACATCCGATGGCGATGTACTTGCCGGCGTTCTCGATGGCCTTCTCGTACGACATCTCGTAGGTCATGTAGGACATGTCGCCGATCACGAACGCGTACTTCGTGCCACGGAGAACCGCCTCCGTCAGCATGAGCTGCGCCTCGAGGGTCTGCGGCAGCGTGGTTGCGTGCCCCAGAACCGTCATCGCGCCCGAGTCACCCACGAGCATCATGTCGATGCCGGAGGCGTCCATGATCTGCGCCATCGGGTAGTCGTAGCACGTGAGCCACGTGATGGGCTCGCTCCTGCGCTTCATGCCACGAAGCTTGCCCAGCGTCATCTTCCTGCGCTTCTTCTCTTCAGGCATCTGGCTACCTCCTGTGGTCCGGCACCCGCGGCCTACCGCGGCTCCCGGGCAACGAGTGCGAGATCCTGTTGACGCACCACCGGTGCTCCGGGATTACGGCTTCGGAATGGCGAGACCCGCAGCACCTATCTCCGACAGCGTCCCCTCCGGGAAGTTCTCCTGCACTATCTCACGGATGATCGACGCGTACTTGACCTTTTCACGCGCCCAGCCGGCAAGGAGGTCGGGGCTGACCCACGGCTTGTAGAGCGCTGCGCCCGTCGCGGCGCACGCAGGTCCCGGCTCGACCTTGAAGTAGACCGGCGCGAGCGTACGGACGACCGTCGGAGCATCATAGAATCTGGTGTAGCCGCCGAACGATTCGGTCAGCAGTATGTGCATGTCGATAGGTATGTCACAGGCCTGCCTGATGGTCGCGTACTCGGGAAGGGTGAGGTCGGCTACCGGGTTGAACGTTCCGGCGCCAAGGCTCTCGAGCACCTTCGCTCCCGCCGCGTTCCCATGTCCCGCGTAGATCGAGACCTTGAAGACCACGTCCTCGGGAATGTCGCCCGCCTTCTTCATCTCGTTCAGAAGCCAGAGCTCGCCCTCCTCGATGGCCAGGAACCCGCGGAAGCCGACGTCGATCAGAGCAAGAATCTCATCGATGGCGTGCGAGAGCGAGTCCGAACCGCGGAAGCGGAGACCCGAGAGACCGCCCTCGGGCGTCACGATCTGGCGACCCGTGTACCACGTGGCCCTCGGGCCCGGCGTGACGATGACCTCGAGCTTGGCGTCTGCCGCCATCTGCGCGAAGTCCTTCCAATCCTGCTTGGTGAAGTAGGTCGCGCCCATCACCATCGAGATCATGCGGTGGAGCGGGATATCGCGCTTGTTCATCTCGTCGATCGCGGCCTCGAGCACGTTGAGACGCTCGATGCCGGAGATCGCGAGCATCGGTCCCCGGAATCCCATGCTTCTCCATCAGCTTGCGTGTTGCGGCCAGCGGCATGCGCAGCTCCTTTCCGGCGTGAGACCGTCTCGCGCTCCAGCGCTCGGGGCCCCACGCAGAGTGGGTTTGCTCCGACTGGATTCCATGGCTTTCGAGCAGACCAAGAGTCTAGCAGAGGCGGATGGGGGCTTCAATGCGTTTTGGGGGGAACCTGCAGGTGGCGCACGGGTCCATCGTGACCCACCCAGCAGGATGAGGGAGTTGGCCTGCCTGGGCTCTCCAGAACCCATGGAGATCCGGGGCCTCTGAGAGCTTCAGACGCCCCGGACACTGCTTACCATGCACTCCTGGAACCAACGAAGAACAGCCCGGGCACAAGGCTCGGGCTGTTTACGCGAGCGAGGCCGCTGGGAAGGCAGCGCTCTCACTCGTCGAGGTATTCGAACGAGGTCTACTTACTCTGCATCCATCTATGGATACCCTCCGACGCGATCTTCGCGTCGGCGATGGCTGTGACGGCGTCCAGGTTGATATTGACGATGTCTCCCCCGGCGAATACACCCGGCAGCGAGGTCATTCCATCTTCGTCCACGCTGAGCTTCCTCATCGCGGTGAACTCCATCTTCTCGAACTCGCCCTCGGGGACGAACGAGAAGTCCGGGCCCTGCCCGATCGCCTCGATGATCATCGTTCCCTCGAGAGTCATCTCCTGGTCCTCGTAGAACGTCGGCGCGAACCGTCCCTCGCCGTCGAACACGGACTTCACCTTCATGCACAGAAGCCCCTTGATGTTGCCCCCATCGTCCAGCAGGACCTTCTTGGGACCCCAGGCCGGGTTGAACTCGATCCCTTCCTCCCTGGCCTCCTCGATCTCCTCGGAGGTGGCGGGCATCTCGTCCCAGTCCTCGAGCGATACCATCCTGGTGACGGTCTTCTCGCCCGGGTGCTGAATCTGCTGGAGCCTCAGGGCCTCCCTGGCCACGTCCATCGCCACGTTCCCACCACCTATGACGATGATCTCCTTTGTGACCGCGGTCGGCCGGTCCGTCTTGTTCTTGCGGAGGAAGTCGAGCGCCAGCCCGCACTTCTC
>JALGZG010000069.1 GCA_025782345.1 bacterium
CGTCTGGGACTGACGGTAGGGGCGATGAGTGGTCTGGTCTACCGGGCGTTGGCGAAGCTGCGGGCCGTCGGCGGCGTGGCGCGCTACTGGGAAGAGAGGTAGACGGAGCATGAGAGAGAGCTGTCCTGATAAGGAGACGCTGCTGCTCTACGCGGAAGGCGAGCTGACGGGTCACGAGGCCGAAGAGGTTGGCTCGCACGTCGCCGATTGCGAGACCTGCGCGGAGACGGTATCGAGTTTGCGTGCGGTGGCGGCCGTGTTGCGAAGGGCGGGGTTGCGAAGTACGGGCGGCCCCGGGGTGACCTCCTCGCGGACAGATTCGGGCGGACTGACTGGCGCCTCGCGCTCGGCCAGGGCGGCCCCGGGGTGACCTTCTCGCGGACAGATTCGGGCGGACTGACTGGCGCCTCGCGCTCGGGCAGTTGCCCGGACACGGCGACCATTGCCGGCTACGTCGACGGCTCACTCGACGGAGGTCGCGCCGGCGAACTGGAGAAACACCTCGTGTCGTGCCGCACGTGCCTGGGCTTGGTCGCGGACCTCTGGGCCATGTCCGGTGTGGCGGAGCACGACGCGCCGGACAGCGTGGTTGCCAGTGTACTCGCCGGCCATGGCGACAAGCAGAAGCTCGGGCACCGAGGTGAGGCTTCACTGGAGCGGAGAGGGCGGAGCGGCCGTGGAAGGTGTTGTGCGCGTCGAGGGGCGAGCGCCGTCGCTGACGTGCCGTGTGACGGTGGAAGGGACTCCTGCCGTGGCGGTTTCCGCGGTCCTGTCCTCGGACGAGGTGACGACGGGCCCGGAGTCCCTGGACGCCGATGGGCGCTTCGGTCCGTGGCCCCTGGCGCGAGGAGAGAATGTGCTGCGCCTGACCGGGCTGCCTGCGAAGGCGGGCGGCAGTGCGCAGCTTGTCGTCGTGCTTGCCGCGCCGGGGAAGGAACCTGATTAGGGTCTGCCGCTCCGCTTCCGGCGAAGCCTGCGGACCTTCGAGTGCTTACGCCCCGTCACGGGATTCCCTTCGTGTTTTCCGCCCTCCTTGAAATCCCCTTGCCTGGTTTCCCCCCGAGGGCCCCTTGAACTGCCAGCCCCACGCCGGCCGAATCGTCCGCACGGCGCTTGTGAGGACCTCTGAGAGCGTTTCAGCGTGGCACAGGTCTTGCATTTGAACCTGGTAGCCAGGGGACGCTCTTGCTCTGGAAGGGGACGAGAGCCCCCCGAAGGCCCGATTCCTGAGGTTCTGCAGTGGCGGTGCGCCGGGGTGCCCGAACACCTCGTTCGTGGGACCGACGTGGCACATCGCTGGGGGTTGCATCATGCACGTGAAAAGGGCGAACTCGCGACAGGGAACGGTGCGGAGTTCGAGGCCGATGCGTCACTGGGGCTTCGCTTCGGCGGCGCTCGTGATGCTCATAATGGCCGCCCTGCGCATGGACGAACTGACATGGGGCGCGGTAGCGATCATGAGCGCGTTGGGAATCGCGACCAGCCTCTTCTCATTTCAGGTGGACGAGAGAACCACCGTCACCTTCGGGCCCGCGGTGTTCATGGGTTCCATAGCGCTCTTCGGTACGCTGGTGGCCGTGTGGGTTGCGGCCGTATCGTGTCTGCTGCTCGAGGTAGTGCATTACCGCAGAGGTGTGGTGCCCGCGGTTGGCAGGATCGGCATTCGGGTCATCGCGGTGCTGGCGGCGTCCGGTGTCTACCTGAAGATCGGCGGGGTTGTGAATCCCGCCGGGCTGTCGCTCGCGGCTGTGGCCAGGTTCATCGTGATGTTCGCTACCTACGCGGTCATCACCGGTGTCTTGGAGGCGTCGTTGGAGGACCCGGGAAGCGGCAGGTTCCGACGCTACAGAAGGTGGCTTTCGGGACGGGCTGTTGTGATCGAGCTGGCAATGCTCCCACTGTCACTGCTTCTCGTTGCGTCGTACATACCTGGCGAGCCGGCGGCCTTTCCGCTTCTGATCGTAGTCATCATCATATCGAGTGCGGCCGGCCAGAAGCTCTGGGAGACCCAGCAGACACTGCTCGACAGAGTGAAGGAACTCAAAGTACTTCGGTCGGCGACGCGCTGACGCGTGCGCTCAGGCTGGACGACCTGGTCGGACTCGTTCACGAGCAGGCGGGGAGCCAGTTCTCGGCTCCCGTGCTTTGCGTCGCGCTCCACGACGCCGAAAGAGGTATTCTGGAGTTCAAGATCTGCGTCCTGGAGGACTGCGAGACAGTCTCCAGGACGGCCGATCTGGGCACCTCGTGCACGGGCTGGGTTGTCACGAACCAGGAGGTCCTGTACGTTCCGGACCTGCTGAAGGACAAGGAGCGGACTCTGGCGACGCCGCTCGCTGAGTGTACAGAAAGCAAGGGTGTGGAAGTCCGCTCGTGGCTCGGAGTTCCCCTGATCGCAGAGGACAGGCTCGTGGGCGTGCTCTCCATCATGAGCGACCGTCCGAGGGCATTTGACAAGTCCACCGTGGAGCTCGTGACGAGCATCGGGGTTCAGGTGGGGAAGTCCTTGCACACCGCGCGCCTCTACGAGGAGTTGGAAGCGGCCCAGCGGGCGGCGGAAAGCTGGGGTAAGGAACTGGAGCAGAACGTCGACGAGCGGACCAGGGAACTGAGAGAGGCGAGGGAAGAACTGGAGTCCCTCAATGAGGGCCTGGAGCAGCGAGTCGAGGAGAGAACTCAGGAGCTGAGAGACGTGCAGGCGAGGATCGTGCAGTCCGGTCGGCTGGCCGCCGTGGGCGAACTCGCCGCCGGCGTGGCGCACGAGCTGAATAACCCGCTGGCCGGCATCCTTGGCTACGCTCAGTACGACCTGGAGAGACTGAAGGACGCCGGTGTCGAATCGCTGACGCAGGACGACCTGGACAAGGTCACGGGGCACCTGGTTTTCATAGAGCGCGGCGCGCGGACGTGCACGGATATCGTCGAGAGCCTGCTGCGCTTCGCGGAGACCTCTCGCTGCTCATCGACTGAAGTGGACGTGAACGAACTCATCGAGGAGACGCTCGGGTTCACCACCCGCGAGCTTTCCAGCAGGGGAATAGAGCTCAAAACGGACCTGGTCGATGGAGAATTGCAGGTGATTGGTGATCCGAGGCTGCTGCAGCAGGTGTTCGCGAACATCATCCTGAACGCCCGCAAGGCGATGC
>JALGZG010000308.1 GCA_025782345.1 bacterium
GCCGATCCAGAACGCGTTCGACGAACTCCTGTCCGGAACGCGCGCGGAGCTCGCGATCAAGCTCTACGGGGAAGACCTGGGAGTCCTCCGCTCGAAGTCCGTAGAGATCGCCGCCGCCATCGCGGACGTGCCGGGGCTCGTCGACCTGGCCTCCGAGCAGGGCTTCGGGCAGCCGCAGATCCAGATCGTCGCCGATCGGGCAGCGTGCGCCAGGTACGGTGTGACCGTCGCACAGATACTGGAGCTGGTCGAACTCGCTATCGGTGGCGAGGTCATCGACGACATGTACCTGAACGTCCGGCGGTACGGAATACACCTGCGTCTGCAGGAGCAGTACAGGGCGGACCCGGAGGCGATCCGCTCGCTCCTCGTGCACACGGAGGACGGCTCGGTCATTCCGCTCTCTCAGGTTGCCGAGGTCGGGGAGGTCATCGGTCCGATACAGATCAACCGCGAGAAGAACCAGCGTCGCTGGATCGTCCAGGCGAACGTCCGCGGGCGTGATCTCGGCAGCGTCGTGGCGGACGTGCAGCAGCGCATCGAGGAGAACGTGGAGCTGCCGGCGGGCTACTTCGTCGAGTACGGCGGGCAGTTCGAGAACCAGCAGCGCGCCATGAAGCGTCTCTCGATCATCGTGCCCATCGTCATAGCGGCGGTCCTGGCACTCCTCTGGATGTCGTTCAACATCCCGCTCGCCTTGATCGGTGGCGTCATGGGCCTCCTGCTGACGGGTGAGTACCTGTCGGTCCCGGCGTCGGTGGGGTTCATAGCACTTTTCGGCATTGCCGTACAGAACGGCGTGGTACTTGTGAGCTACTTCAACCACCACCGCAGCAAGGGCATAGACCTGGACGCAGCGCTCGTCGAGGGCGCGCTCTTGAGGCTCCGGCCCGTCCTCATGACGGCGGTGACGACAGTGCTCGGTCTCCTGCCGCTGCTGCTCTCGCGCGGCATGGGCTCGGAGGTGCAGCGGCCGCTCGCCACTGTCGTGGTGTTCGGCCTCACGACGTCGACACTGCTGACGCTCTTCGTCATCCCTGCTGTGTACGGTTGGGTCGAGGAGCGGCTGGATCCATCACTGAGGCCGGCGGCGGAGAAGAGCCGCACTGATGAGGCCTCGAGGGAATAGAACCCGGCTGCATGATGAAGCCGGGCAGCCGGGAGAAACGACTGGCCGTCAGTGGCATCCTGTGCTATAGTCTCGAACGGCGGGGGGCGGCGGGGTGGCCGTTCCCCGCTCATAGCTGATGTCAGAAGTCCGTTCCCAACGTGAAAGGAGGTGCTCTCATGCGCCACCTTCGATCGTGGCTTCCGGCACTTGCGAGGCTCTCCCTCGTCCTCCTGTCGGTTCTTGCCTGCTCGACGGCCCACGCCTTCCTCTACGACACCTTCGCTGCCGGTCCGGGATTTCCCAATCGCGTCGACGACCATATCGATGCGCTCAATCCCATGGACCAGGTCGACATCATCGTCGACTTCTGCTCGACGCCCACCGCGGCCGACAGCACGTTCCTCGCCGGCTTCGGTACGGTCTACGGGGTCTTCCACTTCATCGATGCGATCGCGGTCCGCGATGTTCTCGTCTCGGACTGCTACGTCATCGTGGACAGCTACCCAAGGGTGAAGCTCATCGAGTGGGACCAGACCCTCCAGACGTACCTCGACGTGAGCTGCTACGCCATACAGGCGAGGTCGAGCGGGATATATCCGTACCCCTCGCAGGCAGTATGGATGCTGAACCCTTCCCTCGGATACATGGGGAGCGGCGTCAACATCGCTATCATCGACAGTGGCGTGGACGACGCGCACCCGGCGCTCGCCGGGAAGTTCGTCGCCGGCTACGACGGGTTCACTCAGCTCGGCGGACCCGGGGTCAACCCTGACGACGACATGGTCGGCTGGTACCACGGCACGTTCGTCGCGGGTATCATCATGGGGAACGACCCCGCCCAGCAGTACATGGGGGTGGCGCCGCTCGCCGGACTCATCGACTGCAAGATATTTGATGCGACCGGCACGAGCCCATCGTCGCGCTCGATCGCGACCATCCAGTGGGTCATGCAGAACGCACCCCTCTACAACATCCAGATAGCGAACATGAGCTTCGGCGGGCGCCCGGACGACGGCACCGACGCCGTCGCCAGAGCGGCTGACGCGCTGGCGGGCTCGGGTGTCGTTGTGGTGGCCGCGGCCGGGAACCACCCGCCATCGGT
>JALGZG010000338.1 GCA_025782345.1 bacterium
GGGAAGAGGACGTTGTTGAGTATCAGGCGATAGCCGGGGGAGTTCTTGTGCAGGGAGAGGATCGTGGGTGGGTCACCCACCAGGTGGCGGTAGTCCTCGGGGTCGTGTCCGCCCAGGAAGGTGAAGGTGCCGCGCCCGAGGTTGCCGTGGACATACTTGACCTCGTTCTGGCCCGGGTAGTCGCCCAGCACGGTAACGTGCTTCTTAACAAGGCCGCGCCTGTAGCTGGTGGTCTGACCCATGAACCCCTTAACCACGTTGACGTGGCACTGCGTCAGCATGGTGGGCACCGGGTCGTGCTTGGCCGCGAACTCGAACAGCGTGAAGTAATCGATCTCCTCGGGACGAAGGGCCGCGACCTCGGTCATGTCAATGTCCGAGAATTCGTAGACGTTGGGACTTGGTATCAACGTGAAACCCGTGAACGCGAGCGACCTCGCGAAGTCCAGCTTGACCTGGTACCCGGGCTCCGGAGGGGTCCCGTCGAACGGGGAGTCGACGATGTCCACCCCGGCCGCGGCCAGTGCGATGTCGAAGCTGTCCGTGGCGGAGCACATCGCGAAGAGAAACCCGCCGCGCCGCACGTATTCCCTGATCTCTCGCGCGCTGGCCTTCTTGTGCTCCGTGACCGACGGGAATTTCTGCTCGCGGGCGAGGCGCTCGTAGTAGGCCTTCTGCTCCTTGTACCAGTCGGCGTTCCGGAACGACGCGTGGAACTTCCCGTACTGGCCCGTGAAATCCTCGTGGTGCAGGTGCAGCCAGTCGTATGTCTCGAGCTCCCCGGACTGGACTTCCTTGTCCCAGATTATCGTGTAGGGGATCTCAGCGTACTCCAGAGCCAGCATCACCGCATCGTCCCATGGCTGGGTGTTGTCGGGAGCGTAGAGCGCTACGGCCGGGGCCTTCTCGAGAAGGACAAGCTCCATGTTCTCCTCCTCGATCTGCCGGTAGATCTGAGCGAGCGTCGCCCCGTCAGGTTCTTCCCACGCAACGCCGCGGTACCGACACTCCGACCGCACGTCACCGAGCCCGTCCAGGATCAGGAACGACCCGCTCCGGTAGTTCAGGAGCCACTCGACGCGATATCCCTTCTCAAGGGCCCAGTACGCGACTCCGTACGACTTAAGATGGTCCGTCTGGGTGAGGTCCATCGGGATCAGGGCCACTGCGTGCGCGGTCGTGCACGAGAGCAGCAGCGTCGCTGCGCAGATTGCCAGAACAGCCGGGGCAACACGGGCTCGTCTCACTCCTCGATTCCCTCCCCTCGTCTCAGCCGGTCCAGCTTCCGCCTGGCCTCGCCCGAGAGGACGCTGGGCGGGAGGTCCTCGAGGATCGCCAGATACTGGTCCATGGCTTCGCGTCTCCGCCCCATTTTCACGGAGAGAATGTCGCCCTTCCTCATCATGGCCTCCGCGCGGGCGGTGATTCCCTCGGACCCCTCGATGATGCGGTCGTAGTAGGCGATCGCTTTCCTGGGCTCATCAGCCACCGTCGCCGCGGCGCCAAGCAGAAGCAGCGCCTCCGTTTCGACAGCGGCGCCGGTGCGTCTGTTCGAGAGCGTCTCAAGCAGCTCGCGGGATGACTCATCGTCGCCTCTGATCCTGGTGGCGTGGGCGTCGGCAAGGAGGTTGATCGGCTCGAAGTCGCCTGACTCCTGCGCGTTTGCAATCGCCAGCATGAGGCGCAGCGCGTCGTTGACGAGAGTGCCGGCCGCATCCGCCTCGACCATCACCCTGAACTCATCGACGGCCTTCGTGTGGTCGTGCTTCAAGAAGGAGATGAAGCCCAGCGCGAACATCGCGCTCTCGCGGATGTTATCGGGCACGTCATCGCGGGTCAGCCCTTCCGACCGCTCGTACGCCTCGTCGAGCCGCCCCTGTTTCATGTAGGCGTCCACTTCGATGAGAGTCGCCTCTTCGTTCAACCTGCGTGCCCGCTCGCCGAACCGCTCGCGCAATTCCGCGACCGTTGTGAGCGCTGCATCCGGATCCTTGAGTACATCCAGCTCGATCTTCGCCGCCTCGAAGAGCGCGTGAGCTCCTCTGGACGAACCATCGAACGCGTAGGCTACAGACCGGAGTTCGAGGACGGCTCCAACGGCGTCGCCCTCCTCCGCGAGGATGCGCGCGGCGGCGGTGCCCGCCTGGGCGGCGCTCGATGTGCCGGGGTGGCGCTCGACGACCATCAGATAGGCCGCGCGTGCCTGCCCTCTGAGCCCTTCGTCCTTGAGTATTGTGGCGTAATCCAGAAGCTCCGTTCCGTGCCCTCCGGCGACCTCGTCGGCCCGGAGGAATGTCTCGAGCGCCCTCTCGGGCAGGCCCAGCACGAGGTAGACGCTGCCGGCGAGGGCGAGCTCATCCACCGTCGCTCCCTCTGCGTCCGCTATCGTCGCCATCTTCGCGCGGACGTCGCCGCGTTCGGCTCCTTCCTCCAACATGAGCTCGATGCGATTGGTCGCCCATGACACAGCGCCGCCGTGGTTGTTGACTGTAATAAGGCACTCGTCGATCGCGGCGTCGAAGTCACCGAGAGCGGTGTGGGCGGCAGTAAGCTCCTGGCTGAAGAGCGATTCGCTGCGAAACGCGTCCCGGCCGGACATGAACGTCTCGAGGGCCTGCTCGTACATCCCGTGCCTGATCTCGAGCATTCCAATCTCGGAGTAGCTGCCCGCGTCGGCCGGACCGTCCGCGAGCACCTCCAACCAGAGCTCGTGCGCGCGGTCGTGGTTGCCCACCTTCGCGTGAGCCCGGCCCAGCTCCATCTTCAGCTGGGTCTCGTGCGGCCGCTCCTCGAGCCTGCGCTCGAGCATCGGTATCAGGACTCCCTCCTCCACACCGCTGGACGAGTAGAGCCGTACCAGTCCCCAGAACGCGCGCTCGTTGCCAGGATCCTCCTGGAGGACCTCGGTGTATATCCGTATCGCCTCATCGACCGCTCCGACCGCGGCCGCCTGCCGCGCGCGCTGGACCTTCCTCTCGTCGGGACGGTCGTCTTCCGTGAGAGCGGCCAGAACACCGGCCGGCGCCCCCAGCGCCAACGCCAGTGCAAGAACGAGTGCCACAATGCGGGAGATCCTGATCACCGGCATCATGGCGTCACCTCCCCGTCACCCGACGGCCCGCCGCCCGGCGCTGTGCCACCACCGGACATCTCCTCGTCGCCCGCAACATCGGTCGTGAGCGCATGGAAGTAGGCACGTATCAGCTCGCGGTACTCGGAAGGGTACCCGCGCTGCATCGCCCTCAATAGGTCCTCCCGAAGCTCCTGCCTGACGCGCTCGATGTCTTCAGGCAGATCGCCGGGCCTGGACCGCGCGTAGCGGTCCGCTGTCTCGGAGATCCGCTCGCGCGTGTAGTCACGCCGCCTGAGCGACCTCTGGGCATCGAGCAGCCGCGAGAGGATGCGCTTCTGCCTGTCGACTGTCTCCTGTGATGCCCCGCTCCTCTCCATCTCCTGCAGGGCTTGCGCCATCTCCTCGACGGTGTCATCCAGCCTGCCCAGGATCTCCCGGCGGTTCCCGAACTCCTCGGCGAGCCTCCTCGCCTCCTCCAGGATGCGCTCCTGCCGTCCCTTCATCTCGGCGAGCTGCCGCTCGAGTCCCGCGCTCATCCCGAGCTGCTCCATCTGCTGGCGAAGCGCCTCTGTCATGTCGTTCAGCTGAGACTGCTGCTCGCCCATTTGACGGAGCTGCTGCATCAGCTGACTCATCGCGCTTCCGGCGGAACCGGACGAGCTCTGGTTCGAGGTCAGAAGGCTCACGATGAGGGCGTTCACGCTGCCGAGCGCCGAGCGTGCTTCCTTGTGGCCGGCCGCGGAGCCTCCGTTGGCAATGTGTGAGGCGGCCCGGGTCATGCTTGCTTGGACGGCTCCAAAGGAGCGATAGATGCCCGGGTCGATGACGAAGGAGTCCTTGGACACCTGGAACATGCGATTCGCTATCGCGGACATGGCCTCGACGAGGTCGGCCTGCTTCGCAACAAGCTGCACCAGTTCAGCACGCGGGATCCTGCGGCGGCCGGCGACAGTCTTCACCACCTCTTCCTGCTCGGCCGATACCCCCAGGAGTTCATCGATGGCGCGGAGCGTCGCGGCGCGGTCACGGTTCTGCAGGTTGCAGGACATACCACCCTGGCACGACGAGAGCCTGGTGAAAAGCGTCAGGAGATCGCTGGACGCCGACTGGCACATCTGCGCGGCCTCGGAGGGGTTGCTCTCGGAGAGCTTCGACCGCGCCTGCTCCATCTTCTCCGAGATCTGACAGGCTTCCATCTCAGCCGCGGCCTCGGCCATCTCGCTCGCCGCCGATGGGTCGACCTTGCTCATCTCCTCGATCGCGCGCTCGAGATCGGCCTTGAGCTTCTCGACCTCCGCCTGCAGGCTCTCCTGCTCCTTCGCCAGCGCCTGACACTCCGAATCACCCGGGGATTGCTCAGCCTCGCGCGCCAGCTGTTCCTCCCGCGCCGCGAGATCCTGCGCGCGATCAGCAATGTCCGCGAGCGACTGTTCCGCCTTGGCGCGCCTCAGAAGGTTAAGCGTCTGCTCCAGACGTTTGAGATAGTCGTCCTGGGTGATCGAGAGGTTCTCCATCGCCTCACTGACGTCCTCGGGCCTCACCCGCTCCATGGCCTCGCGAATCGCCTCGAGGAGCTCCCTTATCTCCTCGGTCGCCACCTCTTCAAGGAGCCGCTGTATCTCATCGACCTTCTCGAGCGTCTCGAGCGTGATGCGGTCGGTCTCGCTCATGGAATCGGAGAGGTCGCTCAGCCGGTCCGCCATCCTGACAACATCGTCCGCGAGTTCCTCCTGCCGCTCCAGCGCACCTTCGACGCGCTCTTCATCCTGCCAGTCGATCTCGGGCTCGCTTCTGATATCTTCCTGCATGTCCTCGAACTGTTCCCTGAGTATCTGCTGTTCCTCGAGCAGCTCGCCCAGCTCGTACGCGATGTCGTCGTGCTCACCCTGGACGTCGCTGTAGAGCTCCGACATCGACGGGAAGCGCACCACGTAGCTCTCGCTTCGGGACGACTTCGGGCCGGTCACCTCGTCGTTGTCCGTGACCTCCGCGTAGTAGACGAGCGAGCGCCCCGGAAGGAGCCCGGTCTCGGAGAGGTCCCACGCGGTCTCGCGCGACAGCTCGCGAGGACCGCCCACGCCCGGCTCCTCCAACCTGACAATCCCCTCCTCGGACGAACCCTCGAGCGAGTATCGAAGCGACAGCGCCGAGATGCCGTAGTCGTCGACGGCCGAAATGACAACAGGGAGCATCATGCCGCGCGGGGCCTCTCTGTCCTCGCCCGGCTCGACGATCCTCACCAGTGGCCGTTCGTCGCGGATGGCCACGATGGAGTAGGTTGGCGGGGCCGGGTTCCTGAGACCGTCCGTGTCCGTAAGCTCGATCGAGTATCCGCCGTCACCGCGCACGGTGATTGGCGCCTCGAACGAGCGGGGCGCAAGCTGCGACATCGGGACTGGCTCGCCTCCCTCGAGCACAAGCGCGGCCCGCGTGAGAGGTTTGCTCGCCGTGATCGTGACGCCCACTGTCGTGCCCCGTAGGGCCGTGATGTCGCCGTTGTTCTCGTCTACTGAGGGACGCTCCACCACAGTGACCTTGTAGATCGGCGACGACGCGCCTCCGACCTCCACGGAATAGGAGAGGTCGCTCCTGACGTCCGTCAGGGTAGCGCGGAACTCGGCGCCTACGTGTCCGGCAGCCGTGACCTCCCGCGGCGTCATCGCCTTCAGGGAAGGCCGCTCGCCATCGAACTCGAACACGAGAGACGGAAGACCGCGGTAGGACCCTCTCAGCGTAGCGACAACCTCGAGATCGTCGCCCGCGACGAGCGTGGCGTCGCCCGGCCTCACCTCTATGCGGACGGCCGGCGCCTCGACCACGTCGAGCGGCCGGACCAGGCGTGCGAGCGCGGGTCCGAGCCGCGCGCCGAGCGCTACCATTCCCGCGGCGGCGATCAGAAGTACGGCTACCGCGACTCTGATGGTGCGCCGCGTACGCCCGCGTCGCGGCGCGATCCGGAAATCGACACCGGCAGCTTCCGCGACCGTTCGCAGTATCAGCGCATCGATGAGTTCGACCGAGTAACCGTGGCGCCCCGTGCCGCGCTTGTCCCAGAGCTCAGCGGACGACTCCAGACGCTCCCCCAGCTCCGGAAGCCGCTCCTCGATCTTCGCCGCGAGTTCCACGGCGTCGACCGGGCGAGCCAGCGCACGCACTACCCACAGGAGGGCTCCGCCGATGAGCAGGACCAGCGCGACGGCGAGCCACGCGACCCGGACGACCGGCGACAGCACGACCAGTGCTTCCAGAGCGACCAACGCCGCCAGCACGCCAACGATGACGGCCGTGAGCCGCACCAGCCCTACTGCAGCCACCTGCCTCTTCCAGCGCTCGCCCGCCGCCTTGATGCGGCGTACCAGTTCTCTGTGACCGTACTCTGGGCTCCGCGTTGTCACCTTTGCCTCTTCAGTTCTTCTTCCTAGCGTCCGGTCGCCGGCGGCGCGCAGCGTCCACGCGACGTGTCTCGCCGGCGGCGCTAACGTCAGTGCGAGAGCGCGTAGACCACGATGTTAATGCCCATTCTGAGCGCCGCCTCGTGCTTCTCCGGCGGGTCGTTATGGACCTCGGTGTCCTCGAGGCCGTCGCCTACGTCCGTGTTGAAGCTGTAGAACACCACCAGGCGCCCGTCCAGGAACGCACCGTATCCGTGCGGCGGACCCCCGTCGTGCTCGTGGATCTTCGGGAGTCCTTCGTGAAACTCGTAGAACGAGTGGTAGATCTCGTGATCGAACGGAAGCTCGACGAGCGGAGACCCCGGCAGCAGTCGATCCATCTGCGCGCGGAAGTGCCGGTCCATCCCATAATTGTCGTCCGCCCACAGAAACCCGCCGCGCTCGAAGTACTTGCGCAGAGCAGCGACTTCCTCCGCGACGTCCAGATCCGTGCGGGTCGAGACCGCCGCGAGCAGATTGGGCAGCGCCGTGGGATTGGCGTACCAGTCACCTCCCCCGCGATACTTGAGCTGGGCGATAGTGAAACCAGCCGACGGGTCCGCGCCGGGACAGCTCTCGGCCAGCAGAGCTCCTGTCAGAAGGACGGAGAAGAGAACCACGAGCGAGCCGGCGAGTGGGTTGCGCTGCATCATCCTCCTACCTCCGCCACGGTGCCCTATGTGGGCGGTGCCTCACATGGATAGACGCGCCCGGGCCGAATGCGTTCACCGCGAACCCGCCGCGCACCACATGTTCCATTCTAACCTCCACCGGCGTCGCGGACAAAGCGGTGAGACTGCCTCTCTCCGCCATGTACGCCGGGGGCCCGCCACACAGGCGAGCCCCCGATGCCAAATCGACCTGACGGTCCGTCTGGTCCCGACCATTCTCTACTTGTTGTGCCTGCGCCTTCTCCGCGCCTCGGCGCGGATGTCCCATTCGACGACGAGCGGGCTCGCCACGTAGAGCGACGAGTAGGTGCCGACAATGACTCCGATCGTCAGCGCGAAGGCAAAGTCGCGGATCACCTCTCCGCCAAGGAAGAAGAGGCAGAGCACCACGAGAAGCGTCGTCACCGACGTGACGATGGTTCTCGAGAGGGACTCGTTCAGACTTGTGTTCACAATCTCGACAAAGCTTTTCCCGTAGAGTTTCCGCCGGTCCTCACGGATCCTGTCGTAGATAACGATGGTGTCGTTCAGCGAGTAGCCGACGACAGTGAGGAACCCGGCAATGACGGGCAGCGACAGTTCCCTTCCAGTCAGCGAGAACATGCCGAGCACTATCAGAACATCGTGGACCAGGGCCGCCACGGCGCCGACCGCGAACTTGAACTCGAACCTGAGTGAGATGTAGATGAGGATGCCAAACAGCGCGTACAGGATCGCCAGAGTCGCTTT
>JALGZG010000004.1 GCA_025782345.1 bacterium
GCGCCCCAGCCCGAGGTTGTCGGTCGGCCACGAGGGGTGGGGCCTAAGCGACGAGGGGGAGCTGACCGCGCAGCAGCAGGGCGCGGTCGACCTGATCGGGGGCAGGATCGCATCAGGCGAGTTCGGCGTCGTGCTGCTTCACGGCGTCACCGGCAGCGGCAAGACCCGCGTCTACAGTGAGGCCATCCAGATGGCGCTCGACGCGGGACGCGGGGCGATCGTGCTCGTGCCCGAGATCTCGCTGACCCCGCAGATGGTCCAGCGGATGAAGATGGACTTCGGCGAGCGTGTCGCGGTCGTGCACAGCGGGCTGTCGCTGACGGAGCGTTACGACACGTGGCGTGCGATTCGGGAGGGGCTCTTCCCGGTCGTGGTGGGTCCGCGGTCGGCCGTGTTCTCGCCCGTGCGGAACCTCGGGGTCATCGTCGTCGACGAGGAGCACGAGCAGACCTACAAGCAGAGCGAGTCGCCCCGGTATCACGCGCGCGACGTCGCGACGATGAGGGCCAGGCTCGAGCACGCTGTGGTGATTCTGGGAACGGCGACTCCGAGCCTCGAGAGCTACCTCAACGCGCGAAACGGCAAGTACGACCTCGCCGAACTGCCCGAACGCATCGACGCGGGGCCCCTGCCCGAGGTCGAGGTGGTCGACATGTGCGAGGAGCCGCCGGTCGACTCCGAGGGCGCTTTCTCGGCCGTGCTCCGGGATGCGGTGCTCGAGACGCTCGATGCGGACAAGCAGGTCATTCTCTTCCTGAACCGGCGCGGCTACGCTTCGTTTGTGCAGTGCATCTCGTGCGGGCACTCGGAGAAGTGCCCGAACTGCAACGTCACCCTGACGTTCCATTCGACCGACAACACGATGCGGTGCCACTACTGCGGCATCTCGACGCCCGCGCCCGCCAAGTGTCCGTCGTGCGACGGCATCAACCTGAGGTTCGGCGCACCGGGGACGCAGCGCGTTGAAAGGGCCGTCCACGAGCTCTTCCCGGACGCGACCGTCGAGAGGATGGACGTGGACACGACGACCCGTCACGGGTCGCACTGGCGTATCCTCAAGGACTTCGCGGAGCGGAAGACCGACATCCTGCTCGGCACGCAGATGATCGCGAAGGGGCTCGACTTCCCCGGCGTGGGTCTCGTGGGTGTTGTCGCCGCCGACGTCGGGCTCAACCTGCCCGACTTCCGCGCGGGCGAGAGGACCTTCCAGCTCCTGACGCAGGTGGCCGGCCGCACCGGCCGCGGAGAGGAGCGTGGGAAGGTCGTCGTCCAGTCGTATCTGCCTGAGCACTACACGATCGCGCTGGCGCGCGACCAGCACTTCATCCCGTTCTTCGACCGCGAGATCGCCGAGCGCGAGGGCATAGGCCTCGGCTACCCGCCCTTCTCTCGTCTCGTGGGCATCACTGTCCGAAGCAGGGACGAGGACCAGGTGCGAGAAGCGGCGGGACGGCTCGCCGACTTCCTGGAACGGGGCTCCGAGCACATGGAGGACCCGCGGCCCGAGGTGCTGGGCCCGGCGCCCGCGCCGCTCGAGAAGATACGGGGCGTTTACCGCTGGCAGGTGCTCGTACGGGGGAGGGGTGGAAGCGCCCGTGCGCTGGTTGCGGGCGCGCTGGCACAGAAGAGCGCGCTCAAGCTCCCGAGCGCCGTGACGCTGGCGGTGGATGTGGACCCGGTGGACCTGCTCTGATTCCGAGACGGTCCCACCCCATATGCAGAGAACTGGGCCGCGTCGGGTCAACTCACCCTTCGCGGCCCAGCCCGTGTACTGCGTCTTCACATCCTCACCGATACTTGAGATCGTGCTTCGCCATCAGTGCGAACCACCTGACGTCTCCAGCAGTTTCATGACCTGGTCAAGGCTGAAGCTCGCAGCCTTCTGACGGGGCGGGTACTCCTGGAACGTCTTCAGGAAGCTCCCGACGTACGCCTGTGCGGGTGTCCCGAGATAGGCGCGATCGAGCAGCCAGTCGTAGTAGGTGTTGGATGTCTTCTGGGACCGCTCGTAGGGGTCGCGCCGCAGGTGGAAGATCAGTGGAACGCGCAGGGGAACGAACGGCTCTGCCCAAGCCTGGAATGTTCCCTCCACACGTTGCTCCAGGAAGATGAGCTTCCAATCATCGAAACGCAGTGCCGTCAGATCGCCGTCGTCCGAGAAGTAGAAGATCTCGTGGCGGCGGCCCTTCTCCTCCTCGCCGGTCAGGTGGGGCAGGAAGTTGTATCCGTCGAGATGGACCCTGAAGCTCCTGTTCCCCACCTTCATGCTCTTGAGGAGCTTGGATTTGACGTCCGGATCTCCCGCGGCCGCCAGCAGCGTGGGCATCCAGTCCATGTGGTGCATGATCTCGTTGGATACCGTGTTCGCCTCGATGTGACCCGGCCAGCGCACCATTGCGGGCACACGCCAGCCGCCTTCCCAGTTGGTGTTCTTCTCACCACGGAACGGCGTTGATCCCGCGTCCGGCCAGGTATTGTAGTGGGGACCGTTGTCCGTCGAGTAGAACACGATGGTGTCATCGACAATGCCGAGCTCATCCAGCTTCGCAAGGAGCTGGCCGACGTGGCCGTCGTGTTCGACCATGCCATCGCTGTACTCATCCTGGCCGGATATCCCGCGAAGCTCTTCCTTCACGTGGGTCCGGAAGTGCATGCGCGTGCCGTTCCACCAGACGAAGAACGGTTTGCCTGCCTCGTGTTGGCGATCGATGAAGTCCAGGGACGCCGCGAGGGTCTCGTCGTCAATCGTCTCCATGCGCTTCTTTGTCAGCGGCCCGGTGTCCTCGATCTTGCCGTCGGCAAAGGATCTCATTACGCCGCGTGGACCGAACCGCTCGTGGAACCCCGGGTCCTTCGGGTAGTCCTCGTTCTCCGGCTCCTCCTCGGCGTTGAGGTGGTAGAGGTTGCCGAGGAATTCGTCGAAGCCGTGATTCGTCGGCAGGTGCTCGTCCCTGTCCCCGAGGTGGTTCTTGCCGAACTGGCCGGTGGCATAGCCCAGCGGCTTCAGCAGCTCGGCTATGGTCGGATCTTCTGAGCTCAGACCTTCCTTCGCACCAGGCAGACCGACCTTGCTGAGACCGGTACGGAAGACGCTCTGCCCGGTGATGAACGACGATCGGCCGGCCGTGCAGCTCTGCTCGGCGTAGTAGTCGGTGAACATCATGCCTTCTTCGGCGATCCGGTCGATGTTCGGCGTCGTGTAGCCCATCACGCCTCTGCTGTAGGCACTGACGTTCGTCTGCCCGATGTCGTCTCCCCAGATGATCAAGATGTTAGGTCGCTTCTCCTCAGCCTGCGCCGGCTTGGCCGACATCACCACGCCGGCGGCGAGAATCGTCCCGAGCGCAGCCCAGGTGCCGGCCGTTCTGGCTCTTGTCGATGATCGTTCCACCTTCTCTCCTCTCGTTGAGTCACGACGGTTCGGATTTCCGGGGAAACCGAGCCCGCGCCGTGACGGCGATTCCAGCCTGCGACATCACGATTCCGATGCTGTACGGCAGGAACGCTACCATACCGGAAGAACCGCAATCAAGCCCCTTCCGGGAGCCTCCGGGAGCCGATCAGCCGACGGCCCGTGAGCCACCGGTCTGGAAGGGGCGGCGGACCCTTCATTCTCTGACCGGCACGAAGGCGACCGTCAGAGAATGTGCGGTTTCAGCGTCGGGGTCGTCGTTCTCGGCGAGGAACTCGACCAGGTCGTGCAGCATCTCTGTGACGCGCGCGGCGTCTTGAGGTTTCAGACGAGACACGAGCCTGAGGAGGGTGGGGGAGTCGTCCGACCCCTTCGGGTCGCGCGGCTCGAGGGCGGCGGCGAGTTCGCGTTCCGCGGTTCGGAGTGTGGCGCGCTGGAGGTCGGCGACCGCGGAGAGAAAGGGCCTCGAAGTCTCCTTCCTGTCGATCAGGATCCTCTCGGCCACGAGCGAGTAGACGCTCTCGGGACGGGCGCCCGTCTCTCTCTTTCCGGTCTCCCTGACGATGCCCGAGTCGACGAGCGCGTGGACGTGGTAGTAGAGGGCGGCCGGTTCCCGCCCCAGTTCGTCCGCCAGTTCACGGACCGTGCAGGCCCCCAGCCTGCCGAACGTCCGGACCATCTCCTGCCTGAGCGGCGTTCTGAGCGCCCTGAGCTGACCAGCGCTCCTGATCACGAGACTGCGCTTCCTGCGTGCCATTGCCGCAGCTCCCCGTAAGAAGATATTTGAGTTTCAACTGATATTCTAATAACATTGTCCAAGTAATGCAAGCGGAAGTCGGCCAGGCGAAAGTCGGCGCCCGGCGGATACAGCAGGCCGGGCCTGATACCCAGGGCGAATGGAGGGAACCATGTCAGGATGCGGAATCATCACGGTGGCGGTCTGCGCGCTCTTTCTGACCGCGGCTGCATGCGCGAACGCCGAGGAAGAGGGACACCGCGGCGTGCTTCTTGAGCAGCTGAAGGACGCCAGAGCGGCTCACCAAGCGGACCCCGCGGATGCCGCCGCACGGTATCGCTACGCGGAGCTCTCGTATGAGGCCGGTCACTTCGGGGACGCGCTGGATCTGCTCGAGCCTCTTCTGGCGGGGGGCGAGCCCGCTGTCGACGTCCTGATGCTGGCGGCGCGCATCGAGTACCTGTTCGGTCGATACGCGCCTGCAGAGACACTCCTGCACCGCGTGCTCGAGCGCGAACCGGACAACACCGCGGCGGCCGCCAAACTCGTGTTCATCTACTACCAGACCAATCGCTACAGCCTGTGCGAGACCCTTCCGGGTGAAGCGCTCGAGGGCATGCGTCTGCCGCACCTGGACCTCATGAAGTCGTTCGGCGACGATGCGCCGTACCGCGTCTCGTGGCTTGCGGGCGACGAGACGAGAGTCCCCTTCGTCGTTGCGGACCCGCTGCCGGTGATAAAGGTGAAGGTGCAGGGACGTGAGGCCACCGCGCTGGTCGATACCGGCGGTGACGCGTTCATCCTCGACCCCGAGATCGCGGCCTCACTGGGAATTGAGGTTGTCGCGTCCATGACCGGGATGTTCGCGGGGGGCATGGAGGCCGAGGTCGGATTCGGGAGAGCGGAGTCGCTGACGCTTGGAGGCGCCACGCTCCACTCGGTGCCCATCTCGATCCTCCCGACGGGTCGCATGGCGATAGGCGGCGAGCCCATCGAGGGCATCGTGGGAACGGGCGTACTGAAGCAGTTCCTCGCGACGCTGGACTACCCGAACGAGGAACTCGTCCTGCGGGCTCCGTCCGGTCGCGCCGCGTCGGCCTTTCGCGCGGGCGCAGCCGGCAAGGTCCTCGACGAGGTGCCGTTCTATCTGCAGTCGACACACTTCCTGCTGGCGAAAGGAAGCCTCAACGGCGTGGGCGACCTTCTGTTCCACGTCGACTCGGGACTCGCCGGTACTCCGGCGTTCTCGGCGGCGCGCCAGACGCTGGAGTACCTAGGCATCCCGATTCCCGAGATAGAGGCTCGGGAAGGAAGCGTCGGCGGGGGAGGCGCGTTCGCGACGGGGGCCTTCGAGATCGCCGAGCTGGGACTGGGCGAGCTGATTCAGAGCGACCTCGTCGGTGACTTCGGGGCACTGCCGCCGCAG
>JALGZG010000233.1 GCA_025782345.1 bacterium
AGCCTCCATCTTCTGAGACTGCCGCAGCTGCTCATCCTTGCAGGCCAGCGCCCTCTCTGCCTCCATCCGGTCCGTCACGTCTACGGACAGTGCGATAACGCCCACGACGGCTCCATTGTTATCTCTGTACGGCACCCTGTGCGACTGTATCCATCTTGTTCCCGCCGGAAGCTCCAGGGCCTCCAGCGGGCTGTGGCTGGCCTTGCCGGTAGCCAGCACCTCCTCATCGACGTAGGCGCCGACCTCCTCGCAGGTCGGCATGATCTCGGTGAACGTCTTACCGGTCCAATCCTGCTGTGGGATGTGGGCAAGGTCCGCCAGCGCCTTGTTGACCCGGATGTAGCTCCTTGTAGGAGATGTAGGCCGAGACTGAATCCAGTATGGTCTGGACCTCCTCCCTCTGCTGCCCGAGGTGCTCGGACACGCTCATCATCGCTACGGAGAACGCGATGTCTTCGGCCACCTCGTTCAGCAGGGCACGCTCCTCAGCGTCCCACGCCGTTTCCCGGCCAGGCGTCACGATGAGTTCGCCGAATCTCTCCCCGCCGCAGATGATGGGGATGGTCACGGGCTCGGAGGCAGATGCCGCTTGAGCGCCTGTGTCAGTATGCGGCAGCTCAGCGCATCCGCGAGTAACCCCGTCGAGGCGGGCCTGGACCCTCTCGTAGCCCAGACCGGTGACAAGCTCGTCGCACGACCTCTGGCAGAGAGTGGAGCGATCGCGTACCCTCGTGACCAGCTGGTTGATCGTCCGGACGGAGCGGACACACTGATCCAGACGGCGGGCGCGCCTCTCGCTGGCCTTGAGCCGGTTGACGGCGCGAGAGATGATGATACCTGTGAGAAGGAAGGCGGCCGCTATGGTCACGCGGCTGTAGAGTTCGCGTTGTGATATGTCGAGCAGAAGAGCCCCGGGCAGGGTCTTCTCCGAGTAGAAGTAGAAATCCAGTGCGGTGCGCATTATCCACGCGAAGAGCCCCGCGGCAAGTGCCAGGAGGATTATGTAGTGCTCGGGCGACGTCTCCGCCGCTCGTCTCAGCCTTCCAGAGCCCACCTCAGCGTCCCCCAACGGGCACCCGCGGTGCACCGCGGAGTGTCGTAGCAACACCGCGGACATTCCTGATGCCGCTCTCAGTCGCGCATAGCACGTGCGTACTGCATCAAATATGCAAGCCACGTGCCAATATCGGGCTCTCGTGCGGTTCAGCTAGTGCGCACGTGCATGGGCCCCGTGAGCGGTCCAGCGACAGCTGAAGCGGGCGCCGAGGCGAACTGCGCGACCTGCCTTGCCGAGCGGGGATTCAGTAGCTATGCTTGCCGCGTAGCCAGCGGACCCCGACAAAGAGCAGGTTTTCGATGAGCCCGCGATTCCCGATTCGGACAGCTCTCGGTTTCTTCCTCTGTGGACTGATGGCGTGCGCTGCAGGCGGTCAGGCCGCGGCAGCGTCCGGCGACACGCTGTCGGTCCGCACGTTCACCTTCGACGACATCGAGACGCGCCGCGCCACGTTCGGTTTCCCAGACGACGGCCGCACCTGGGAGCGCATCCTCATGCGCTACACGCTCAAGTGCGACGAGGCGACGGTGGGCGACCCGTATCCCTGCGGCGAGTGGGACGTGACCACGCACGTGACCGCGCACATCCACACGGGCGTGATGGATTCGGTGCTCCAGACACACCCGTACTTCATAGTGGAAGGGGAATCGCCGCCCGAGCTTCGCTACAGCGCGAGGCCCACTTTCCACCGATTCACGTACTGGGAGGACCCCGACGGTCCCACCCCGGGCGACCACTACATGCGATTCAGTGGCACGGACCGCATAACCGTCCCGTCGTCGGCCGTGGCCACCGTGGACTCGAGCCTGACCATCGAGTTCTGGGCGAAGGGCGCAGCATCTCAGCCCAGGAACGACCACATCGTGGAGGCGGGGGATACGGGCGGTCGCGTGATCAACATCCACCTGCCGTGGGGTACCGGCACCGTCTACTGGGACGCGGGCGGCCGGCTCTCGGGCGCCAACAACCGGCTGAGCAAGCAAGCCGAGCCGGGGGAGTACAAGGGCCGCTGGAACCACTGGGCCTTCACCAAGGACACTGGCTGGGGCGAGATGCGCATCTATCTGAACGGCGAACTCTGGCACGAGGCGGGGAACATGAAGAAGGACATCCCCGCGATCGACAGCTTCGTCATCGGTGCGAACCTCCACGGGAGCGGCGGTTGGTATGAGGGGGGTCTGGACGACCTCCGCGTCTGGGACGTCGCCCTGGACGAGGAGACGATCCGGGCCTGGCGGAGCAGCGCCGTCGGAACGGACCACCCCTTCCTGGAGCATCTGCTTCTGGAGTACCGATTCGACAACGAGGACGTGGGCGGCAGCCGCATCCTGGACAGCTCGCCCCGCGGCAATCACGGGGAGCGCTTCGGCCAGCCCCAGCGGGTGCCCTTCGGGCTCATCGGGCGAACCGACATCAAGCCGGGGCCCCGAGCGACACTCCGAACGGACAGCATCCCTGCCCCGCGGCTCAGCGTGCAGATCTTCGGGGACGAGGCGGCACCCGAGAGCGTCACGCAGGTGATGGACGTGTGGTTTGCGCACGACTCGTGGTTCGACGGAGACGGGAACTGGCTTAGGGACACGCCCGTCAAGGACGCGATGGTGCTCGAGCAGTACGAGCGCTCCTGGTTCGGTGAGCCCTTCGAGGTCGTGGAGAGGTTCGAGCTGGCCCGATTCATCACGCCGTACGGGTTGAGACTGGACCTGGGAGAGAACGGGTTCACCTGGGTCTACGATGTCACCGACTACGCGCCGCTCCTGCGGGGGAGCGTGGACCTTCAGGCCGGCAACACGTTCGAGCTCCTGGACCTTGAGTTCGTGTTCGTGGAGGGCACGCCACCGCGTGAGGTGTTTGACATCCGCAACCTCTGGCCGCTCGCTGGCTATGCGTATCGCGAGCTCGCCGACGACGAAGCGCTGGAGCCAGTCGAAATCACGCTCGACCCGGACGCGCTGGGCTTCCGCGTGCGCTCCTGCATCTCGGGCCACGGCCACGCGGGCCCGGACAACTGCTGCGAGTGGGATGCCAAGGAGCACGCGCTCTCGGTCGACGGGCAGGAACGTTTCCACTGGACCGTCTGGCGCGACTGCGGTATGAACCCGGTACACCCGCAGGGCGGAACGTGGCAGTTCGACAGGGCGGGATGGTGCCCGGGCACGTTCGTGGATACCTACGAGCACGAGCTGACGCCCTGGGTAGAGGCAGGCGAGGACGTGATGCTGGACTACGCCATTGAGTCGTACGACCCCGAGAACGGGGAGGGCGACGGACGCTTCGTCATGTCGCACCAGCTCTTCACCTACGGACCGCCGAGCTTCGAACTGGACGCGGCGGTCGAGGACGTCGTTGCCCCTTCCTCGCACGGTGAGCACAAGCGGCTGAACCCCGTGTCGGGAGAGGCTGTTGTGCGCATCCGCAACCTCGGTGCTGTTCCGCTGACCGAGCTCACGATCCGCTACGGGTTGGAGGGCGGGCTCATGAGCAGCTTCGCATGGAAGGGTCAGCTCGCTTTCCTCGACAGCGAGGTCGTCACGCTTCCGGCACCCGACTGGACCGGCATGAGAGAGGGCTCCCGCTTCTTCGCCGAAGTAGTGCGCCCCAACGGCGGCAGAGACGAGCACGCGAGCAACGACCGTGCCGTCGTCACCGTCGCCCCGCCACACGTTCTCCCGTCTGAGTTCCTGATTCACGTCGAGACTCCCGGGTTCGGGCGAGCGGGGGACAACAGCTACACCATCACCGATCGCGACGGACGGATCGTCGCCGGGCGCGACAGCTTCTCCGACGGAGCAACGCAGCAGGATCGCGTGCAGCTCCCGCCTGGCGCGTACACGTTCGAGTTTCTCGACAGCGAAGAGGACGGGCTCATACGGCACTGGTGGCTCAGAGGCTCGGCGCCCGACAGCATAGGGGAGAACGGCGCGCTCAAGATCCTCGACTCCGAGGGCGAGCTCCTGATGGATCTGGGCTACGACTTCGCGGAGAAGCGCACAGTGCGGTTCTTCGTAGGAGACCCGCATTGAGACGGCGACCTGGGGTGATTCTTAACTTCCAAAGTTGCAGTAATTGTGCGATAATCAGTGAGAGGCTTGGGACGAGTCCGGGCAGGTGAGAACCGAGGCGACTCGAGACGGAGGCACCGAATATGACGCGAGCCACAACCGATGGTGCTGCGGGTCAGCTGACACCGGAGACCCCTTCGCCGGGCGACCTCCCGGGGCTTTCCGCCGACATCTGGGAGTCGACGCTCGAGTTGTGCCAGCTCCGGTGGCTGGACGACGCCCTGAAGCCGCTGAGCCCGTTGGAGGAGAGGCTCCGTTTCGTGCGCGCCAAGGCCGCAGGGCTGAGGCGGCGGGCGTTCGCGCTTCTGTCGCGCGCCTTCGGGACCGAACCGGAGCCGTACGGTGGGCGGGTGCGTTGGAGCGAGCGCGAGGACGGCACGTCTGAGCCCGGGGCGCCGGGGAAACTGACTCGCGGGTTCCGGGCGGGCGACCTGGTCGAGGTCCTCTCGATCGATGACCTGCGCGCCACGCTCGACGAGAACGGGAAGCACAACGGGCTCAAGTTTCTGAAGCCGATGGCGGAGTACTGCGGGCGCAGGTTCCGGGTGCTCAAGCCCGTCCGACGGATACTCGACGAGCACAACCACGTTATGCAGAAGACGAAGAACACCGTCATACTCGAGGGCGGCATCTGCCACGGGCAGGGCATCTACGGCCGGGAGGGCTGTGACCGCAGCTGCTTCTTCTTCTGGAAGGAAGCGTGGCTTCGGAAGGTCGATGAGTGAGACGGGCCTGAACGTGGCTGAAAGGGCTGGCCGCGTTCCCGCGATCAGGCCGGCAACAACGAGCGGCCCGGGTCAGAAGACCCGGGCCGCTCGAACGTCTCGGGCCACGCGTCTTGACTCCGCCGCTGAGCGCGTGCTAATCATAGTGAAGCGCGTTCTGCTGATGCAGGGAACGCGTGCTCCTGACAGGGAGTGCTCACTACCGAGAGCAATGGAGACGCCCTTGATGGCTCACGCGAAGAGCGGGAAGAAACACAAGAAGACGAAGAAGTCCCAGCGGTCAGCGCCCAGCGGGTCCCTTACGGCCCGAGGGAAGTCGAGCCCCGGGATCCCCAGGGACGTGCTTCTGGCCGTCCTCCTTATTGTGGCTCTTGCGGTCATCGTGCGCGTCGCCTATATGGCCGAGGTTCACGACCATCCCCTCATGACCACGACCACCGGTGACCCCGAGGTCTACGACCTGCGGGCGCTCGAGATCGCCCGCGGGCAGTGGCTCGGCGACGAGGTCTTCTTCCACAGCAGTCCCGTCTACCCCTACATCCTCGGCGTGACATACAAGCTCTTCGGCCACAGCTACGCCGCGGTGTGGGTGATCCAGTCACTGTTCGGGATCGGTAGCTGCCTCCTCATCTTCTCCATTGCGCTCAGGCTCTTCGGGAAGCGGGAGGGGCTCGTGGCGGGCGTCATCGCCGCCCTCTACGTGCCGTTCGTCTTCTTCGACTTCGAAATACTGATGATCACGTACGTTCTCTTCTTCACGCTGCTCGCGATAAGACTGCTCATCGCGTACCGGGACAGCCCGACCGCTTGGCTCGCCCTTGCCTCGGGTGCCGCCGTCGGCGCGAGCGCGCTGGGGAAGCCGAACGTCCTTCTTTTCGTGCCTGCCGCGCTCTTCTGGATGTGGTGGGTCTTCCGGCGGACGGAGAGGGCGAAGCGCGCATGGGGCAGTCGTTGTGCTCCCGATGACGATAAGCAACTACGTCATCTCCGGTGACTTCGTTCTTACCTCGAGCAACGGTGGCATCAACTTCTGGATAGGGAACAACGAGCAGGCCGACGGCACGTTCCTGGTCCCGGCCGACATGCGCGCGGACCTCTACGGTGGCTCGAAGCTGGCCGCGGAACAGGCGCTCGGGCACTCACTCAGTCCGTCGGAGGTGTCGTCCTACTGGTTCGGGAAGGGACTCGAGTTCGTCAAGGCGCATCCGGGACAGGAGCTCAAGCTCCTGGGCCGGAAGCTGTTGCTGTTCTGGAACGCATACGAGATTCCCAACCACTACGACGTGAACTACTTCAGGACTGTCTCGAAGACGCTGCGCTTCGACCCGTTTGTCTTCGGCTGGGTGATACCGTTCGGTTTTCTGGGCATCTACGCATCCCGCAAGAGCTGGCGGAAGCACCTCCTTCTCTACCTGTTCGCCGGCGCGTATCTGGTCTCACTCCTGCCGTTCTTCGTCACGTCACGGTATCGGCTGCCCGTGGTGCCCGTGATGATCATCTTCTGCGCCAGCGGCATCCTGTGGCTGTGGGAGCGTGTGAGGGCGCGCCAGTGGGCGGGCACCTTCATCCCGGTGACTCTGCTTGTCGTGGCGCTGGTAGTGGTGAATCTGCCCCTGGTCGACTTCTCGTTCGGGCCGCAGTACGCCGTCATCGGAGCCGTCTACCGCGACGCCGGCGATTACGGGAAGGCCGTCGAGTACTATCGGCTCGCGACCGAGGCCAGCCCGGATTTCGACCTCGCGTACAACAGCCTGGGTTCGTCGCTCACTCGGATGGGCCGCAACGCCGAGGCGGAGCGCGCTCTCCTCAAGGCGCTCCAGATCAACCCCGGGCTCGCGCCGGCACAGAGCAACCTCGGGCTCCTGTATCTTCAGATAGGAAGGATGGATGAGGCCCGGCGCAGACTCACCATAGCGACGCGCGAGGACCCGACGCTCAAGCCCGCGTGGGAGAATCTCGCGCGTCTCGGCATCATGACCCAGGACGTTGCTCTGGCCACGGCTGCCCTCGAGCACGTGCTCGGGCTGGATCCCGGTGACGCCTACGCGCACTGGAACCTGGCCGTTCTCTACGGCGGAGACCCGGCGCGCAGAGAGGACGGTATCCGCCACGCCAGGCAGGCCGCAGCTCTCGAGCCTTCACTGAGAGCGGAGGCGGCGGAGGTGATCGACGCGCTCACGGCGGCGGGTGGTTCCCCGGGCCAGTAGACCCGGGGTGGCCGTGGGAGCTCCGGCGCGTCCGCAATAGACCCTGCGCGCTCGCAACAGGTCCGGCGCGTCCGCGGAAGGAGACACGCTTGCTCAAGAAGCTGACCGCGATGGTTGGGTACGCACTGGTCGGCCTCACGGCCGTTGCTCTGCTCACGTCCTGCTCCAGCGAACCGCCGCGCCCCAACATCGTCATCGTGGTGCTGGACACCGTCCGACTCGACTACACCGGCCCCGGCGGAACTACCGAACAGCTGACTCCCGTTCTGGACGAGCTTGCGCGGGAGGGCACCGTCTTCACGCGCACGTGGTCCAACGCGCCGTGGACCGTGCCGTCGCACGCCTCGATGTTC
>JALGZG010000071.1 GCA_025782345.1 bacterium
CAACTGGATCGGACTGATCAGGCTGGACCGCGACTCGAATCTGCTGTGGGCGTACCAGGGCGGGTGTGCGAACGACGTATTCGTGGCTGACGACGGTACGATCTACGCGATCGGAAACGAGATCAGGTTAGTACCGCGGATCCACAGGCGCAAAGAGGTCTTCGAGAACTTCGTGGTGATACTGAGCCCCGCGGGAGAGGTCATCAGACGCGTCTCGCTCCTCGAGGCGTTCGAACGATCTCCCTACGCGCCGGTGATGGACAGGATGCTTGAGGCGGGCGACATCTTCCATACCAACACGATAGAGGTCCTGGACGGAAGGCTCTCGGCACGCTCGCCTGCCTTCCGCGAGGGCAACGTCCTGCTCTCGATGCGCAACCTGAACACGATCGCGGTCCTCGATCTGGAGACCGAGGCGATCGTGTGGGCGCTGATCGGCAAGTGGAGGGAACAGCACCAGCCGACCGTACTCGACAACGGTCACATGCTGCTTTTCGATAACAAGGCGGGGGAGGGGATCTCGGAGGTCATTGAGTTCGACCCCTTCACTCAGGAGATCTTCTGGTCCTACCGGGGTGACACGACGAACGTCTTCTACTCCGAGAAATCCGGGTCCAACCAGAGGCTTCCCAACGGCAACACCCTCATCATCGAGTCGGACGCGGGCAGGGTGTTCGAGGTCACGCGGGAGAAGACCATCGTCTGGGAGTACGTCAATCCCTTGCGGGCAGCGGCAGACAAGGAACTCGCGGCGACGCTCTTCGATCTGGTCCGACTCCCGCCGGACTTCCCACTGGACGATCAGTCGCAGTAGTCTCACCCGATCCTGAGCGGCGTGTCCTTCCCCGGTGCGTCAACTCACTCGCGAATGCGGTCAGTACCGGCAGGAACGACGGTCCGGCTGGCGAGCACCGGCTCACCTGGGATGCGACGGATGAGAGGGGCGGACCCGTGGCCTCGGGCGTATACCTCGTCAGAGGACGCGCGACCGGGCGGTCGAGCTACCGCGGGCTCGTGATCCTGAGAAGACCGTGACGGGGATCCACCGTCTGGAGGGGAGCAAGCAGATTCCTCCGACGGCGTGCACTAGGGGAGGATGCACCCGTTCGTCGCGGCTGCGCTTGCTCTTCTTGCGATCGCTGCGGGGGCACAGACTCCGGCCATCGCCATGCCCGAGAAGCACAGCCCGACCTCCGGAGAGCCGAAGTACGAAGGCAGGATCGAGGGCGACACGATAGAGGAGTGCTGGACAATAGCCTCGCTGCCCTTCTCCGGCACGGGCGGCACGTGCGCCTACCTCCACGACTACGACGAGGCCTGCCCGTACCTCGGCTCCATTTCACCCGACGTGGTCTACTGCTACGAACCGACGCACGACATGTGCGTGAGCATCAGCCTCTGCGACTCCTACTACGATACGAAGATCTACGTGTACGAGGATGGATGTACTCCCGGCACTCCCGTTGCCTGCAATGACGACAACTTCGACTGCGAGGACCCGCCTGTCTCCTACACGTCGTGGCTTCCCGAAGTCCCGATGTACTCCGGACACACCTACTACATCGTCGTGGACGGCTACGGGGGCAGCTGCGGCGACTACGTCCTCGAGGTGGACGAGGTCGACTGCTCCCCGCCGTGCGACGTCATCTGCCAGGGAATTCCCGAGGGCGAGCCCACCTGCTACGACGGATATGACGACCAGTACAACGGCGGCTGCTCCACGCTTACCTGGTCCTACATCCAGGCCGGCCTCGACACGATCGTCTACTGCGGCGAGAGCGGCGTGTACGACTACTATGGCTCGACCTACAGGGAAAGCGACTGGTATCTCATCTACCCGTGCGGCGGCGTTCCCATAACCGTCACGGTCGAAGCTGAGTTCGAGGTCCTGCTGGGATTCGTAGATCTGCGTGGCGGGTGCCAGAACATGTACCTCTACAGCTACGTGCAGGCTGACGCGTGCGAGCCAGCGGTCCTCCTGCCCGGAGGCCAGTTCGCCATCTACGTGGCGCCCGACACCTGGGATCTGGAGTACGTGTGCGGTGTCGAGTACTCGATGACAATCGACGGGTATACGGAGCACTGTGACCCCACGCCGGTCGAGGTCATGACCTGGGGAGCGGTGAAGGCGCTCTACCGGTAGATGCTCTGCTGGACGCCACGGTGTCCAGAGCGTCCGCAGTCGCCGTGGCTCTCCTTGCCCTGACGGGTCTGGCAGCCGCCCGTCGACAAGCCGACTCCGACCTGTCCGCACCCGGTCCCAGTGATGGAGCCACGCCGCCGCTGATCGGAAGCTCAGGAAGGCCTGACGTTCCTCTTGCAATGCGCAGGAACTTGTGGTATCCTCGTGCTTGGCGTGGATACGAGACGCCAATCCCTCAATGCGAATACCCACCGCCAGGAGCGACATCCGAGCCGAACTGCTACGGGCTAACCACCTACAAGAGAACGCCAGTGCCGCGCCGCGAGGAGCCTCGCGGACGGCTTCGCTGACACTGGTGGGCCCGGGGCTGTCTTGCCCCAAGCAGGGAGGACGCACGATGTCAATCCAACGCTGCGCGAGACTGCTCGCCATCCTGAGTCTGGTGTGTGTGGCCTGTTCCGCGGTCGCGGCGGGCCCCTCCATCGATGTCCAGTACACTCCACCGCAGGTCACCATCGAGAATGGGGAGGTCTACTCGAGACTCTCGATGGAGGGAACGCGGGCATGCAAGATGCCGGGTGCTCCGGCTCTGCCGGTCGAGTACCTGCGATTCGTCATCCCCTCTGACGCTCGCGTGGCAGATCTGGTTGTCAGCATTGAGGAACTGGAATTGCCGGGCGACTACCGTG
Source organism: bacterium (assembly GCA_025782345.1). Lineage (GTDB taxonomy): Bacteria > Joyebacterota > Joyebacteria > Joyebacterales > Joyebacteraceae > JALGZG01. The sequence continues at coordinate 2,833 of JALGZG010000071.1, forward strand.
TGGCGCCTGCCCAGCCGGAAGTGCCGATGGGTGAGACACCACAGTGGGTGGATGAAGACGCGTCCATCTACGGGAGTGATGAACCGTACCCTGCCGTCCGCGTGGAGTACCTGGGGGACGGGTTCCTGGGAGGCTTCAGGATCGCGAGCGTCGCGATCTACCCGCTGCAGTACTTCCCAAGAAACGGTCGTCTGGTCCTGGCCACTGACATCTCAGTGGAGCTCGAGCTTGAGTCGGCCGCGGACCACTCGCGGCCACGGCTTCGGATGACCGCGAACTCGGACGAGCTCTACCGCAAGATTGTCGCGGGCCTGGTGGAGAACCCCGAGGACGTGGCAGGCCGACTGTCCGGCGTGGAGATCGTGGCCGAGGTGGGACCGGAGGGGTTTCTCCCCCGCTACACGCCTTCGCTCGAGGGCAGCCCCGTCGAGTACGTCATCATCACGAGCGAAGAGTTCGAGCCGTACTTCCAGCCACTCGCCGACTGGAAGACGAAGAAGGGCGTACCAACGGTCATTCGTACGGTGTCCTGGATCGAGGCCAACTACCCCGGCGGGACCGACCTGACGGAGCGTGTCCGCTTCTTCATAGAGGACGCCTACGAGTCGTGGGGAACGACCTACGTGCTCATCGGTGGCGATACCAACATCGTGCCCGTGAGGTACGTCTGGTCGGATTACTTCA
>JALGZG010000102.1 GCA_025782345.1 bacterium
GTTCGACCCCGCGCACGAGGAGATAATGACGGCGCCTCCGCGCGACCTCAAGGCGCACATCCTGAATCGTGCAACCTCCACGGAGGTCATTCTGCTCGGTTTCTTCATGGGCGCCATCGCGTTCGCCAACTTCGGCCTCTTCATGTGGAGGAACGGGATCACCTTGACCGTGGATCACGCGGACGCGTTCCTCTACGCGCGGGCCACGACCATCACATATCTAACGATAGCGTACTGTCAGTTCGTCAACGTGCTCTCCCGGAGATACGAACGGACATCGATATTCTCGCGGAACTTCTGGGGCAACCGGACGCTCCTGCTATCGATCGTCTTCTCGATCGTCCTGACTTCGATAGCTGTCTACGGCCCGTTCGTCAGCGATTGGCTCGCCTTCGCGAGGCTGTCTGCAGTGGACTGGGTATACGTACTGGGTGGCGCCGGCGTCTATCTGGCCGCGTTTGAGATCCTTAAACTTGCTAAGCGTTCCCGCGCGGCCAAGACGACTCGCGCGATTACCACGGCCTGAGAGGAGAACACATGAAGATCCTGACGATTCTGGGCAGTCCGAAGAAGAACGGGAACACGGCCGGCGTGCTCGGCATGTTCGAGGGCCTCGTCGCGGACGGACATGACGTGGACAGACTGAACATCGCCGAAGTTGAGGTGGCAGGGTGCGTCGGCTGCTACGCGTGTCAGGAGCATCCCGACGAGGCGTTCTGTGCACAGAAGGACGATGCCCAGGGCATATTCCATCGCATCTTGGAAGCGGACGCTGTCGTCTATGCGGCGCCGCTCTACATGTGGGGCTTCCCGGCCGGTATGCACGCGCTCCTGGAGCGCCACCTTGCGCTGGTGACGGGCTACAGTGGGCCGAACTACAAGTCGCTGATTGAAGGGAAGCGTGTTGCGCTTCTCGTAACTTCGGGTGGTCCCGTCGAGAACAACGCGGAGCTTATCCAGGCGGTGTTTGATCGGCTCGCGGACTGGGGTCAGGTCGACGTAGTGGGGAAGTACATGGTGCCCGACTGCACATCGCCTGACGCACTACCTGAGGCGGCGGCGGACGTGGCGAAGAAGATGGCGAAGGACATTGCGGGGTAGCGGCATCTACTCAGACAGATGCGCAAGCTCGCCCATCGGAATCCCCGAGCGCTCGACAAGATCCTTGAATCTCTGCTCCCCCCGCAGGAAATCGAGTTCGGCGTCGGAGTTAAGCTGCAGGAGGATTCGCGGGGTTTCGTCCAGAGTCTTCTCCAGAAGCCGAAGTGCTTCGTTCTTCTCGCCGAGGGCCGCGTAGATTCGCGCCTTGTCGTAGTGAATGCCTTCGTCTCCCTTCTTCTCAAGCCGAGCAATCACCTTCCGGGCTTCGTCAGCTCTGCCGGTCATCGCGCAGATTACCCCCGCGACTTCGTGATCCGGCCAGCGTCTGACGAACTCGTCAGCTGACTCCTCGACATCAACTCCCGCGAGCACGCGGTGCCAGAGAGCACTTCCCTCAAAGAATTGATCGTCGGGAAAGAGCTCCAGCGCAGTATCGGCGACGTCGATGGCCTCGGTGCGATGGGTACGTGCGATTCCCACGGTGAACATCGCCACCAGGTGAGTGCCGTAGTCCAGTGGGTCAAGGTCCAACGCTCGCTCTGCGTGCACCATCGCCGCCTTGAGGGCAGTCTGTCTGGCCTTCTCGCAGTTGCCCGTAGGTGCTTTCCACCGGCAGAGCGCACTGTAGACATCGGCCAGACCCGCATAGGGCGGGGCGTAGTCGGGGTCCACCTTTGTGGCCCGCGTGAAGAACTCTATGGCTCTGTCCACTCTCTTGCGGTCATAGAGCAGTGTCATGAGTCCTCTGTTTAGCACGTGCCTTCCTCGGAGGTACAGCTCGTGCGCCTCGGGGTTGACCTCTCGGGCCTCGGCCAACCGTTCCTGTTCGCCGGCGGTCAGCTCGACCCTGAGGCGCTCGACGATCGCGGAGGCGATATCGTCCTGGATGGCGAACACATCTTCTAGGACCCTGTCGTACCGCTCGGACCACACGTGAGAGCCGTCGGCGACGTCGATGAGCTGCGCAGTGATGCGAACACGGTCTCCCGCCTTTCTCACGCTTCCCTCGAGGATGGAGGTGACATCGAGCTTCCTTCCTATCTCCCGGATGTCCTCGCTCTTGTCCTTGAACGCGAAGGCGGACGTCCGCGCGATTACGCGCAGGCCGCTGACCCCCGTGAGTTCGTTAATGATCTCCTCGGACATCCCATCGCAGAAGTACTCCTGGTCACGATCCGGACTCATGTCCGCGAATGGCATGACGGCGATGGACTGTGCCTGCTTCGGCTTTCCGGTCTCCAGGACCGACGTGGGCGCACCGGCAGTCGTTGTCAGGCGCTTGAGGTCAGCGGCTACTTGAGCGGCTGGCGGGCAGCGATCCGCAGAATTCTTGGAGAGAAGCGAGTGGATGACCGCGTCCAGGGCGGCCGGCACGCCTGACCGCGACTGCGATGCGGACTCCGGCTCGTCGTTGAGAATCGAGTAGATGACCGCCTGATCGTGGTCTCCTATGAACGGTCGCCGCCCGGCCACCATCTCGTAGAGCACGACGCCCAGCGACCAGAGGTCGGTGCGGTGGTCGACGGCGTCACCGCGTGCCTGCTCGGGCGACATGTA
>JALGZG010000136.1 GCA_025782345.1 bacterium
GGCACGACCTTGCCGAACCCCGCCTTCTCATGCCACGACGGTGAGACCTTATCGAGGAAGTTGGTGAAGATCCACGTGGTGCCCGAACCGTCAGCGCGGTGCACGATCGTGATGGGCTCGTTCGGAAGCTCGAGTTCGGGATTGGCTGCCTTGATGGCCTCGTCGTCCCAGAAAGTGATGTCGCCCGCGAAGACAGCGGCCATCACCTCGTTCGTCAGCTTGAGTTCACCGGGACCCACGCCTTTGACGTTGACGATGGGAACGACTCCACCGATGACCATCGGGAACTGGATCAGCCCGGCCTCACGGAGGTCCGGGCCCTTCATCGGCGCATCCGAGCCGCCGAAGTCGACGGTCTTGGCCTTGATCTGTCGCTGGCCGCCGCTCGAACCGATGCCCTGGTAGTTGACCTTGATCCCCTTGAGCTCATTGTACTTGTGCATCCACACGGAGTAGATGGGCTCGGGGAACGTGGCGCCCGCACCGTTCAACGTGGTCGCGGCGATCGCCGGCAGAACCAGCGCGCCCGCCACTGTGACGGCGGCAAGAGCCAGGATTGACTTGCGGACTCCCCTCATGTCTTTCTCCCCTCCTTTTGAAGAACGCGTAACACCTTCCCCACAAGCGGTATTGTGCGCGCCGCATGTTCGAACCGGGTGACGGCCCTGTAAGGAAATCGCTAGGGCCTGGCAGTCTACCTGAATCCTCATCGTGAGGGCCCAGAAGTCCACCTGGGTCCTCATCGTGAGGGCCTAGAAGTCTATCTGGGTCCTCATCGTGAACGCGTTGACCACGCCCATCTCCTCGTCGTCGTGGTCTTTCACGGACGACATGACGTAGTTGAACATCAGGCGCGCGTTCGAGTGCAGATACCAGTTGAGACCGATCGTCACGTCGTCCATCTTCCCGCCGTAGATCTCGGCGCTGTCGTCGTTGAGATCCAGGCTCGAGTAGCGGGCAACGACCTCCCAGGCGCCGAGACCGCCGTCCTCGAGGAAGTTCGAGCCGGGCTTGGTGCGGTCCCAGAGCCCGCCCTTGTAGACGCGGTGCTCACCGGTCAGGAAGTAGCCTGCCTCCGCGTAGAATCCGGATAGCGAGCCGTCGTCCGCGAGCCACTCGTCACCGCGGTCACGCTCAGGGGCATCTTCGTCTGACTTCGCGATACTTGTGGCGATGTACTCGCCCGCGAAGTAGAAGGGGCCGAAGACACCGGCAACCTCTCCGCCGTACCTGAGAACTGTCTCCGCATTCGTGAGTGTGCCGGTGTCGACGAGCCGGTCGCTCAGATGCACCTCGGGGCGCTGCCTGAACCGCACGCCGTTCTCGGGAACGTAGTAATTGATGGCGCCGCCCAGATGAACTGCCTTCTCGCTCTTCTCCTCGCCCGCGACGAGATATGCGAGGCGGGCCGCGACCGAGTAGTCGTCGTCGCCCCTCTTCCCCGCCATCACCCCAGTATCGAGGAAGAAGCCGACCTGGTAGTTGAGCTTCCCGTCCACCGCTTTGTCGTGAACCATGACTCCTGTGTTGCGGCTTGGCGCGAACGCGTTCAGAGACGCTCTCTCGATGAAGCTGATGTGCTTACTGCTAGTGAGTTCGTTGAAGCAGAGGGGCTCGAGGCTCTGCCCGACGCGGATGTTACCCACGCCCGGGACACCGACGAAATCCAGATAGGCGTCTTTCAGTCCGATTTCGTCGCTCGCCGAAAAGTCGTAGACGACCTTGAACTTCAGATGCTCATAGGCTTTCCCCTTCAGGAAGACACGCGCTCGCCTGGTCTCGGTGCCATTGACGAAGTCAACGTCGTCCCACGCACCACCGACCCGCTCCTCTGCTCCCGACCAGACGGTGGCGTCCCACATGTACCGACCGCCGATCGTAAGCTCGTCTACGCCCGCGACTGCCGCCTGCACGGCGCACAGAGTGATGACCGCCACCACTACAGCAAACACTCTCACTGCTCAGCTCCTTCCCTGCGGGTCCCGTCGGGTCGACGGACCCTGACCTCTCCCGACTGACGCGCGCTAACACTCCGCTAGCATTCGCACCGCATGCATCTAGTGGAATCCTAATGCGAGAGGGTTCACCCATTGCGAGCGGCAAGTTAGGATTTCGTTAGAGAATGATTGGCCGCTGGCGCCTCGCCACTGCCGCGTCGTTGCGGGCCTCTCGCGCTCAGTCCTGGGAATCCGTGCGGGGAACGTCTAGGAGCCGGCCTCATTCGGAAGGCGGCCGTTTGCAGGAAGGTGTATGGAGAAGGTGCTGCCCTGATTGAGAATGCTCTGGACCGCGATGGTCCCGCCGTGGGCGTGCACGATGTGCTTGGCGATGGAGAGACCCAGGCCGGTTCCGCCCATCTCGCGACTGCGGCTCTTGTCGACCTGGTAGAAGCGCTCGAAGATGCGGGACTGGTGTTCCTCAGCGATGCCCGTGCCGTGGTCCCGCACGCTGATGACCACCTCTCCGCCGTCGCCCGCGGCCTCGACATCAACAACGCCTCCGGCGTCGCTGTACTTGATGGCGTTGTCCAGTAGGTTCGCGATCGCGTGCCCCATCAGCTGCCAGCTGACGCGAGCCGTGAGTGACTCGTCCGCGCTCAGTCGGACCTCAACGCTCTTCTGAGCGGCGGCCGCGACGCAGGTATCGATCGTCTGCCTCAGCAGATCCGCGACCGGATGGTGTTCCAGCACGATGTTCGTCTGCTCTGTGTCCTCCTCGATGCGCGACAGATACAGCAGATCCTCGATGATGGCGTTCAGCCTGTCGACGTGCTTCGCGATTATCTCCAGGAACCGAGCGTTCTGACCGGCGTCCCCGTCGAGGCCGTCGCGCAGGGTCTCCACGAATCCCTTGATGGAGGTGATGGGTGTCCTGAGCTCGTGTGAGACGTTGGCGACGAAGTCCTTCCGGACGTTCTCGAGCCTGCGGAGCTTCGTCACGTCGTTGAGCACGATGACCGCGCCCGATATCTCCTGACCGTCGCTCCTGAGCGGCGCCGCGTGAGCCTCGAGGATCCTCTCTTCCGGAGCGCCCACCGCCATCTGCCTCTCGATGGGCCCCTCGCCGTCCAGGGCGGCCCCGGCTATCTCGTGGAAGGCCGTGCTACGGATGATCTCCTGCATCGCCCTCCCCCGGGCAGCGTCGGCCTCGATCCCGAACATGCGGGCCGCCGCGCGATTGAGGGTGATGATGCGCTCCTCGCGGTCCACCGCGGCGACGCCCTCGGTCATCCCCGCGAACACGGCTTCCTGTTCAGCCTTCTGCTGAACCACGGCGCGTATCCGCTCGTCCAGCTCGGCCGCCATCGTGTTCAGTGACTCGGCAAGGCTCGCGAATTCGACTGTGTCCGGCACGGGGACGGTGTGTTCGAGGTCACCCTTCGCGAATCGCTCGGCGCCCATCTGCATATGGTGAAGCGGCAGCGCGATCCGTCTGGACACGGCGAGACTGACAACAGCAGAGAGAACAAGCAGGAACAGGGCGGCCAGTGCGATCCGCGTTCGTATCGCCCGGAGCTGATCTTCGATGGCGGTCAGAGGAACGGCGGTCCGCACGACGCCGGCGATGCCCGTCTCCGACGACACCGGGACCGCCACATACATCATGTTGGTCTCAAGCGTGTAGCTGTATCTGCTGGACCTCCCCACCTCGCCGGTCAGGGCCTGGACGATCTCAGGCCGGTCACCGTGGTTGTCCATGACGGCGGGGTCTTCCTCCGAGTCCGCGATAACAACGCCATTCGGAGCAATCACGGTGATGCGAGTGGACACGGCCGCACCGAGTTCCTTTGCAAGCGAATCCAGAGCATCTGCGTCCGACGGTCCTATCAGAGGCCGAGCACGCTCCTCGAGCAGGAGCGCGCGCGCGGTCAGCGCGGCAGCTGTTTCTTCAAGGTAGAACCGCCGCACAGCGTCGAAGGAGTACCAGCTGACCGCGGTCACCGCGATGACCGTGATCAGTAGATATGAAGGGAAGATGTGCCAGAGGAGCTTTCGTCTCCGCATCGGTTAGTCCTTGAACCTGTAGCCGACGCCACGAACGGTCTCGATGTACTCGCCGGCGTCGCCCATCTTCCTGCGAAGGCCCACTATCTGGACGTCGACAGCGCGATCGGTAACGGGGTAGGGCTCCCCGTGTATCGCATCGACGATCTGGTGTCTCGTGTAGACCCAGCCGGGCCGTCGCGCGAGTATATGAAGAATGCGGAACTCTGTGAAGGTCAGATCCACGCGCTCGTTCCCCACCGTCACCTCGTGACGCCCCGGGTGGATGACGATGTCGTCGATCTTGATGATGCCATCCTCTGCAACCACGGCCCTGCCGCGCCTCCGCTGGACCGCTCTCATTCTCGCGATGAGAACCTTGGGGCTGAACGGCTTGGTGACGTAGTCGTCGGCCCCGAGCTCGAGCCCAGCGACGATGTCCGTCTCCTCGCCCTTTGCCGTGACCATTACGATGGGTATGTGCGCGGTGTCGGGGTCCGCCTTCAGCCTGCGGCAGACCTCCAGGCCGTCAATGCCCGGCAGCATGAGATCCAGGAGAATCAGGTCGGGCTTCTCTGACCTGGCGGCGTCGATGCCGTCCTCTCCCGTGGTCGCCCCGGTGACCTCGTAGCCCTCGCGCTCAAGGTTGTACGTTATGAGCTCCAGAATGTCCTTGTCGTCCTCGACCGTCAGAACATGCTTCAATGTCTCAGCCTCCTGAAACGGCCCCGGGATGCGGCAACCTGTTCGGCGCCTCAGTCTACCACTCCAGCACCCGCCGAGACGGACCACGAACGACGTCATCGGTCTTGATCACGTCATTCCCGGTGACCCGCCCCCTGCCGCTGCGCTTCTGTGCAGCCCGTATGCGTGCTACGAGTACCTTGGGACTGAACGGCTTGGTGACGTAGTCGTCCGCTCCGTGTTCGAGTCCGGTGACGATGTCCGTCTCCTCGCCCTTTGCCGTAACCATAATGACAGGTATGTGCGCGGTCTTCGGGTCCGCCTTCAGCCTGCGGCAGACCTCCAGGCCGTCAATGCCCGGCAGCATGAGGTCCAAGAGGATCAGATCGGGCTTCTCCGACCTCGCGGCCTCGACGCCGTCCTCACCGGTGGTGGCCCCGGTGACCTCGTAGCCCTCGCACTCGAGACTGTACGCAATAAGCTTCAGGATGTCCCTGTCGTCCTCGACCGCCAGAACGTGCTTCAAGGCCTAGGCCTCCTGAAACGCCCCCGTGATGCGGCAACCTGCCTGGCGCCTCAGCCTACAGCCTACCGCAACCGAGGCCGTTCACAAGTTAGGATATGGTTAGAGGGTCTGTGTTTACGTCCGCGCCTGCTTCTGCGTCCGTTCAGCAGGACGAGCGCCGCGACCACCGTCGCAGGCGGACGAGGAACGCGCCCATGATGATCACGAGCGCCACGGCGACGATCGGCAGAACAACAGCGAGAGTCGCAACGACCGCTGACCCACCCAGCTCACCGGTGGACACGACAGGGTTGGCAAGCCCTCCGGTCGTCACTGCGGACGCCCCGCGGAGCGCGACCTGACGGCGCCGGCTGCCACGGCGACAGGTATCGCTATCGTGTCCAGGAGGTTGTCCAGCCACGGGACGTAGTATGCGGCTACCTCGAGAAGCGTTGCCAGGGCGAAGGCCACCAGCGCATAGTACGTACCCATCCACTCGAAGCCGGGCGCGAGCTCCAGGTGCCCGCTCATCGCGGCGATGCTCACGACGAGAAATGGAACGAACACCCTGAATCCGCACGCCGCGGCCAGTCCGATCCCTATGAGAACGCTGAGGGCTATCTCCATGATATCAGGCTCCTCGTACCGGTCCTGGTGGGCGGTCCTGGTGGACGCTTGTGAGAATCATACCACGGCTTCTGCGACCCGCGCCAAGGGTTCTCCGCGCGGCCACGCCTGGCCCGGAACCGCGCCAGGGCGCCCTCGAGGACCGCCCGTGTTGACTTCGACCCCCGTCCGGGTTAGCCTGCCCTCAATCCGTCGTGCGGTTCCCTCTTCGAATCGCGCGGCCGCAAGGACCCTGAATACGGACATACTCACAGGGGGAAGACATGCCCCGCAGCATCGACATCAGCCGAATCCGAAACGTCGGCCTCACGGCCCACATAGATGCCGGCAAGACCACCGTCACCGAGCGCATCCTCTACTTCGCGGGCAGAACCCACCGGCTGGGCGAGGTCCATGACCTCGGCCGCCACGACCGCACACTGGAAGGACCACCAGATCAACGTCATCGATACACCGGGGCACGTCGACTTCACGGCCGAGGTGGAGCGATCGCTCCGCGTGCTGGACGGGACCGTGGCGCTCTTCTGCGCCGTGGGTGGAGTGCAGCCTCAGTCGGAGACCGTCTGGCGACAGGCCGAGAAGTACCGCGTCCCGCGCATCGCCTTCATCAACAAGATGGACCGCACCGGCGCCGACTTCGAAGGTGTCGTCGAGGACATTCGCCAAGAGCTGGGTGCGAACGCGGTGCCGGTCGTGCTGCCCATCGGCGCCGAGGATCGCTTCGTCGGGATAATCGACCTGGTTGACATGAGGCGGTGATGATCGAACGCATCAGCGAGCAGGACGAGCAACTGATGGAGAAGTTCCTCGAGGGCGAGACACCCGGTCGCGGCGAGTGCATCGCCGCGATGAGGCAAGCAACGATAGCCGGTGAGATCATCCCCGTCCTGTGCGGTGCGGCCTTCAAGAACAAGGGCGTGCGGCGTCTCATGGACGCTATCATCGACTACCTGCCCTCCCCGCTCGACCTGCCGCCCATCATCGGCGCGCAGAAGGAGAGCAATACCGAGATCCTCCGTCAACCGAAGGACGACAGCCCGCTTGCCGCGCTCGCATTCAAGATCCAGTCGGACAAGCACATGGGGAAGCTAACCTACGTCCGCGTCTACTCCGGGACGCTCAACTCGGGCGAGGTCGTCTACAACTCGACGCGCGAAAAGCGCCAGCGCGTGGGTCGGCTCTTCATGATGCACGCGGACAACAGACAGGTCGTGGAGACGCTGCACGCCGGCGAGGTTGGCGCCGTCGTCGGTCTCGGGGACACGCGCACG
>JALGZG010000172.1 GCA_025782345.1 bacterium
GCCCAGCGATTCGGCGGCGATGACCGCGTTCTGCGCCGCCGTGTACACGGCCCTCAACGCCACCCACAGAACACCTATGCCCTTGAAGTGCGGAGCGCCCCCGCCAAGGGCGCACCACCTGTTCATGCGATGCGTGTCGACGCAGAAGACGAGCGCGACCGGCGCCTTCTCGATGCACGGCCTTCTGCCCTCGCACAGAAGCTCGTTGAGCTGCGCGCGCCTGGCGGGGTCGCGAACCACAATGATCGAGTACGGCTGAGAACCCCTGTACCCACCCTTGAGCGTTCCGCCCGGCCCGGACGCTCTGAGCGCCGCGCGGAGCACGTTGTCCAGCACATCAGACGGAACATCGTCGTCCTTGAACTTCAGAATGCTGCGCCTGTCGAGTATGACGTCGAGACAACTCTTGTCCAAGCTCACCTCCCGCCTTCCAGGTTCTGTTTCGTGAGTATGTCCTTGAGAAGCGCCCTTGCGCGATGCAGGTGCGTCTTCAGTGTTCCCATGGGAATTCCGAGTATGGCAACGACCTCCTTGTAGCTTCGCTCCTCAAGATAGAAGAGCGTGACGACGACACGGTACTGCTCCGGAAGCTCGAGGACGGCGGCCCGCACCGCGCGCCGGAACTCGTCGTCCCGGACCATGAGCTCCGGGCTCATCTCCTCACCGCGGCCGTCGTCTATGACGTCGGCCTCCACGTGAGGCCCCGACTCGATGTCGACCGTGACGGCACGTCTCCGGCGCTTCTTCAGGTGCGTCAGCGCGCGGTTGGTCGCGATGCGGTACAGCCAGCTCGAGAACTTCGAGTCGCCCCTGAATCTGGGCAGCGCGCGGTACGCCCGGACGAACGCCTCCTGCGCGACGTCCTCTGCGTCCTCCTCGCTTCCCACGATTCGCACGACGATAGTGTACACGTAGTCCTGGTACCTGGCGACCAGCGTCCCGTACGACGCTTCGTCACCGGCCAGGACTCTCGCGATGAGTTCCTCGTCCGTCGGCGTGTAGTCGTGCGTCCGGTTCGACCCAGCCAAAGACCCCTCCGCGCACGCCTGAGTGGCGGCGGCCAGCCAAGCACTTGCTCGGGCCGCGCGTCCGCGTGCCGACCGGCCAGGTTCAGCGCACAATGGTACCAGAACCGTGGCCGAATCCAAGCCTGGCCCGCCCCGGAACTCTCCGGTTGCAGCCGCGTCTCTGAAACACCCCGGCCGGGAGAGGTGTCATAGCGTACGGTGAAGAAAGTGACAATGGGGCTCTGCCGCGGGCCGGACGTCCGAGAACCCGACTCTCCGCTCGGGACGACCGCTGCAGAAAAGACAACGAGGAGGCGACCGTGAGCGTATTCTTTGCTTTCCTGACATCCCTGGTCGGCATAGCAGGGGGCGTCTTCATGATCATGATCATCATGAAGGGCATCAACCGCTCCCAGGAGATCAGGCAGCAGACCTACCAGAAGACGCTCGAGAAGGGCATCTACGACTACCGGTTGATCGAAGGCAAGAAGAGCTCCGGCACGGCCACGCTCGGCTGGGGCATCTTCTTCACCGCCGTTGGGATCGCGCTCTTCATCAGCTTCATTGCGCTCGGCGTCCTGGCCGAAGCCCTGACCGGCGCGCTCGTCCCCTTCTTCGTCGGGCTCGGCCTCATCATCTACTACGCGATCCGCAGGAAGGTCGTGGGAGACGAGAAGCAGAACGGCGCGCCCGTGACCTTCAACCCGCCCACAGGCAGAACCGGTGACCCTGTCAGGATCGTCTCCGGGGACGACGAGTAGAACGGTAGATCGGGAACCCAAGAGGCCCCGTGCGGTTCTCCGCGCGGGGCCTTTGACGTTACTCTCGCGGGGGTCCGGTGTCACTCGCACGGGACTCCGGCGTCACTCGCACGGGACCTCTAGCTCCACTCGAGAGTATTCTGCCTGATGAATCGGATGGCGCTGACACCAAGGAAGACGGTCGCGGCGACAGCGAAGGCAAGTATGACACCAACAGCGCCCGGGTCCTGTGACCAGGTCGTCACGAAGCCGGGCGTTTCTGCAAGGGGCTCGGCGAGCGGCGCCAGGACTCCGTTCGCGGTCTCGCCGATCCCTCGAACGAACGAGCGTGCGGCCTCCCAGTTCACGACGCGATGCACGCCGTAACCTGCCGCGAGGGCGGCCACGCCACACGCGGCAGGGATACCGATCGACTCGATCCGGCGGCGGACCTCCACACGCCGGACGATTCTCTTGACGACGGACCGCTCGAATCCGGCCGGAGCGCGTTCCAGAGGAGCGTCGGCGAGAATTCGGTCGACAGCGGCGAGCATCGCCCATTCCCGACGGCACGAGGAGCACGCGGAGAGATGCGCCTCGAGGGCACGCGCGTCGGCAGGCGTGATACTCCTGTCCAGCCTCTCGTCCATCAGTCGTCTGTTCGCCGCACAATCCACCTGTGAAACCTCCTGCCCGGCCCCGAGGGGGCCGACCATACCTGCGTGCCCACTATTATGTGACTCCAGACGCCCTCCCCGGGTTTCTCCGGTGTCTCGCAGGACCGGAAGGGCCGCGCAGAAGGGCTACCGAGACAGTCTTCGCACAACCACCGGGTTCCCGGAGCGGTCCGCCGCCCTCACGGACACGGCGTGTTCCCCCTCTTCCAGTCCCTCTATCA
>JALGZG010000011.1 GCA_025782345.1 bacterium
GAACGCGTTCAACGACGTCATGTTGGACGAGCTCTTCGACGCCTACGAGAAGTTCGAGTCCGACCCCGCTGTCAGGGTGGTCGTCCTGACGGGGGAGGGCAACTCGTTCTGCGCGGGCGCAGACCTCAACTACATGAAGAACACGATCAACTACACGTTCGAGGAGAACGTCGCGGACGGCATGAAGATCTCCAACGTGATGGAGCGGATACACAGGTTGACCAAGCCGACAGTCGGACGAGTCAACGGCTACGCCATAGGCGGCGGCGCCGGGCTCATGGCGGCGAACGACATCGTCGTCGCGGCCGACACGGCCGTCATCAGCCTGTCCGAGGTCAAGATAGGTCTGATACCCGCGTGCATCTCGCCGTATGTCGTGATGCGCGCCGGACCCGCCGCGTGCCGCGAGTTCTTCCTCTCTGGAGAGCGCATGAGCGCTGCCAAGGCGTTCCGCCTGGGGCTGGTCAATGCGGTCTGTCCGCTCGAGGAGCTGGACGCGTGCGTCGCGGACTTCACCGGCCGGCTCATCTCCAGCGGCCCCGAGGCTCTGCGCGTCTGCAAGGAGCTTCTGGACAACGTCTACGGCATGCCGCTCGAGGATGCCAAGGGCTACACGGCGAAGGTCATCGCCGAGGTGAGAGTTTCGGATGAAGGTCAGGAAGGCATGTCGGCGTTTCTCGAGAAGCGGAAGCCCGCGTGGCTTGAGTCCAAGGAGTAAGTTACCACGTGAAGAAGATCCTCATAGTCAACAGGGGTGAGATCGCTGTCAGGGTGGTCAGGGCGTGCCGCGACATGGGCATCCCGTCGGCCGTCGTCTACTCGGACGCCGACCGCACCTCGCTGCACGTGCTCGAGGCGGACGAGGCCGTGCGCATCGGCCCGGCGCCGGCGCTCGAGAGTTACCTCAACATCGACGCGGTCATCGAGGCGGCAAGGAAGGTCGGCGCGGACGCCATCCATCCGGGCTACGGGTTCCTCGCGGAGAACTGGCGGTTCACGAAGCGTTGCGAGGAGGAGGGGCTCACGTTCATCGGCCCGACCTCGGACGCCCTGAAGCTGGTCGCAGACAAGATACATGGCGGAGTACCACGCCAAGGCCGAGGAAATGGGCTACCCGGTGCTGGTCAAGGCGTCTGCCGGCGGCGGCGGGAAGGGCATGCAGATCGTGCGAGAGAAGAGCGCTCTCGAAAGCGCCATCGAGGCCTCGAGCAGAGTGGCCGCCTCCGCGTTCGGAGACGACACCGTCTACATAGAGAAGCTCATAGAGCGACCGCGACACGTGGAGTTCCAGGTGCTCGCGGACACGCACGGCAACTGCGTCCACCTGTTCGAGCGCGAGTGCTCGATCCAGCGGCGGCACCAGAAAATCGTGGAGGAGTCGCCGTCGCCGGCGGTCAACAACGAACTCAGGGCGAAGATGGGCGCCACGGCGGTCCTCGCGGCCAAGGCCTGCGGCTACACGAACGCGGGCACGGTCGAGTTCCTTCTGGACGAGGACGGCAGCTTCTACTTCCTGGAGGTCAACGCGCGCATCCAGGTCGAACACCCGGTTACCGAGATGGTGACAGGCATTGACCTGGTGCGTCAGCAGATACTGATAGCGAGGGGAGAGAAGCTCGAGTTCACGCAGGGCGACCTCTCGCAGACCGGGCACGCGATCGAGTGCCGCATCTATGCCGAGGATCCCAGGAACAACTTCCTGCCGAGTTCAGGGAAGATCAGCCTCTTCCGCGAGCCGCAGGGCCCCGGCGTTCGCCACGACTGCGGCATCTACGAGGGCTGGGAGGTTCCCGTTCACTACGACCCGATCCTCTCGAAGCTCATCGTGCACGCCGAGGACAGGGACGCGGCGCGCGCGAGGATGAAGCGCGCCCTCTCCGACATGAGCATCCTGGGGATTGCTACCTGCCTCGAGTACCTGTGGGCCATCATGGACAACGACGCCTACGCGGCCGGTGAGACTCAGACCGATTTCATCGAGAGACACATGTCCGACTGGACCAGCGACGCCTCCTCGGAAGAGGCCGAGCACCTCGCGCTCATCGGCGCGGCGCTCTCGCTCGCAACGGACAGCGGAACGGGCGGAGCCGTTCGCGAACGGGCGCCTTCCCCCTGGGACACGCTCGGGGGCTGGCGGATCGGTGGCGGCGGCGGGCGCTGACGAGAGACTACCGGAGGACCGAGATTTGGAATTCGAATTCACGCTGAACGGTGAGAAGCGGCGGGTATCGACGGACGCAAGGTCGCCGAACACGGAGGTCACGGTCGACGGGACCACCTACCAGGTAGACTGGAGCCGCATCAGGAACGGCGTCATCTCTCTTATCCTGGACGGCCGGTCGCACATGGTCCACATCGCTCGAAGCGAGGGCGAAGTGGCCGTGCAGGTCGAGGGCCACCAGTTCTCGTTCGGCACCGGCACGCGTGACGACGACAGCGCGGTGGCGGCGGGAGCCGCGGCGGGCGCGGGCGGGAGCATCAAGGCCCCGATGCCCGGCAACGTGGTCAAGGTGATGGTGGCGGAGGGGGACGAGGTGACCGCGAACCAGAGCATCGTCGTCGTGGAAGCAATGAAGATGGAGAACGAGGTGCGGTCTCC
>JALGZG010000291.1 GCA_025782345.1 bacterium
CCCAGTAGTGCGGTCGGCCTCGCATGACCGGCCCGACGGGCCGCCACTCGAGGAGGTCGTCGGACCGGGACAGCACGATCTCGTCGCCGCTGGTCACGCCGCTCTCGAATCTCACCCTGTTCGGGCGGTCGAGGCGCGCGTACTGCCCGCCGATCTTCTCCGGGAACAGCGCGCCGTTCCGGATGTCGACGTCACCGCTCGTTCCCACGAATTCGACGGTCTCGAAGTCGGTCGTCCGCGCGAGCCCCAGCCGGCAGCCCGCGTCCGTGTCCATGGCGAACATGATGTAGAAGGCGTCCCCGAGCCTTGTGATTCGTGGGTCGTAGCTGTGGTAAACGGTCGCGTCAACGCGCTCGATGCCCCGAATGGGGACGACGTGCGGCGAGACCTTGAAGTGCGTGCCGTCGTCGCTCTCGGCCGTCATGAAGAACGTCTCGCGCCCGCGCGTCTGCACGCGGAGCATCAGGAGATAGCGGCCGTCGTACAGAACGGCCCCGGGGTTGAACACCGACGTCGCATCGACGATCTCGGGCGGGATGTCCGGGATGTCCGCGCGCGTGAGAATCGGGTTCTCAGGGCTTCTCGTCAGCGCCACCGTCACTCCTCCCCTGGCGCGGCGTCGACGTGCTCGGCCACGCCGTCGTCGTCAGCGTCGCGCTGCATGACTCTGAGCCGCCCGAGCATGGCGGACACGTCCTTGAAGCCGCCGATCGAGAACCAGACGATGACGAAGATCGAGACCACGAGCTGCACCACGAAGTAGAACTTCCAGAGTCGGGCACGTCGTGGTGCAGGTTGTAGATGGTCCCCACGATGAACACGAGGACCCAGAAGGCCGTCTGGGCGTAGCTCGCGATGAAGATGATGCGGTCGCCCCTCGTGAACTCCTTCCCCATGCCCAGCATGCGGAGCCCTCTGGACGGGGCCGCGTTGACGACCGTGGTCTCGTGTGCCGCGTCGTATCTGCCGCGGTGAAGCAGCTTGTCGAGGTCGAAGGCCCTCCGGCTGCCAAGAAGCGATACGAGCACGTACAGAGCGGCCGACGCCCCCATGGCGACCGCCCAGTACTGCTGGCCGTTGATGTGGTAGAGCCACTTGAGCATGCCCCAGCCGTGCTCGGCGAGCCTCGACAGGTTCTCGGGCGTTGTGAGGAACATCTCCTCCGGCAACCGGTGGATCAGGATTCCCCCGACGGCGATGGTCGAGCCCGTGATGAGCGCCGCCCACGCCGCGGGCGCCGTGCCCCTCTTCCAGTAGAGCCCGCCGATGATGACGGCGCCCGAGCCGCCGGCGAAGATGGCGCCGGTGATGGCGAAGAACAGGAAGATGTACTCGCTCTGCTGGAACAGGAGGCTGAAGAAGAAGATGAAGACGGCGACGCCGAAGATGGACCACCGGAGCAGCCGCAGGTGCTGCTTCTGCGACAGGCGTTTCTTTCGGAACGGAATGACGATGTCCTGAATGAAGATGCTGCCCCACGAGTGCAGGTAGGTGTCGTGTGTGCTGATGAAGGCGGCCAGCATGACAGCGGCGAACGCGCCCATCAGTCCCACCGGCAGCAGTCTCGCGAGCACCAGCGGGCCTCTCATCTGACTTTGGACGGCCTCGTTCCCAACGCCGGCGATAGCGCTGTTGACACCGGCGGCCAGTTGCGAGAAGTCCGGATGGTGCATCACCGTGTAGATGACGATGGGCACGAACAACAGGAAGAGGCCCTGCGGGAAACCGCGCCAGTTGCCCAGCACGCTGCCCATCTTGGCCTCGTGTGCGCTCTTGGCCGAGCTGTTGTAGGCCTGTGTGCCCTGCCACGACATGGCGCCGTAGAGGACGCCGACGATGCCGATGAGGAAGTACCAGAAGTTGAAGTCCTCGATGTGGCTCGTTTTGAACGGGTTGATGAGCGACGCCTCCTGTGGCGCCGCGGCCAGGGCCTCGACTATCTGCGTCCAGTCGACCTGCAGGAACAGGTAGACGACGATCGCCACGAAGACGACGTTGACGAACAGCCCCTGCGCGAAGTCTGTGATGATGACCGCGACCTGCCCGCCGGAGAACACGAAGAAGAGCGCGATCCCTAAGAGCACGATCATGACGAGCGGGAAGGTCGGCACGGCGAGGCCGAAGATGCCGACGGCGGCCGGAAGGCCGCAGAAATAGATGAAGAAGCGCGCCCCCACCGCCGGGAAGATGCCGAAGTTGATCAGCCCGGACAGGAACGCGATGATGCCCGCGAAGATGCGGAACTTCTTGCTGTAGCGCGTCTCGAAGAACTGCGCGAGCGTCAGAGCGCGCGTCACGCTCATCGTGAAGCCCCACCACGTCATCGAGAAGCCCGCGATGTAGTTCATCTCCAGGAGTCCCACGATGCTGATGGCGCCCAGGCCGGCGATGCCGGCGGCCATGCTGATGAGGTAGCGACCCGCCGTCCTGCCTGCCGCCAGGAAGTCGGCGACGCTCCTCATGTAGCCGCGGCTCAGCAGGACTCCGCCGACCAGCGCACCCAGCACCACGAAGAGGATGCCCCAGTCGACAGGTGCCATGTTCATTCGT
>JALGZG010000092.1 GCA_025782345.1 bacterium
ACCGGAACACGTGCGGTTGGTCGGACTGCACCCGGGCGCGAGTCGCGAGATCAGGCGGTGGCCCATCAGGCTGTTCGTCGAGCTTGCGGGCAGACTGGAGCGGGAGGCGGGCGTCACACCGGTCTTCTTCTTCGGCCCAAGGGAAGAGGACCTGGCACACGCCGTCACGGAGCTGCGTGCGTGGGAGGGGGCCGCGCCACCGGCCATGCACGCTCCCGGCAGCATCCGCGTCCTTGCAGCCGCTTTCGAGTTGATGGACGCAGTCGTGACCAACAACACTGGTCCCATGCACATGGCGGCCGCGGTTGGAGCACCCGGCGTCTTCATCCACGGTCCGACACCCGTCGCCAGGTGGCACCCTCCGGGCGAGCGCTTCATCCCGGTCTACGCGGACGGCCTTGAATGTCGCCCTTGCGACACGTCGACGTGCGCGCAGGACCGGCTCCTGTGTATGGAGAACGTCACGGTCGATCGCGTGTTCGAGGCCGTGTGTAAGCTGCTTGACGCGGGCGCACGTACTGTTGGAGGCGCCCGCGGGGACGGCACGCGAGGTCGCCGCGAGGGCCGCGATCTCAGTCCCGGGGAACAGGAGGTCACCCCCGCTTGAGCAAGACGATGAGCGTGCTGCACATTATCGAATCACCGTCGTGGACGGGCGCCATGGCGCAGACGCTCGAGCTGGTGCTCGGGCTCGCGCGTCGTGGCCACCGCGTCACCCTGGCGACGACGCGGGGGAGTATCCTGTGGGAGAGGGCCGCGGAGGCGGGTGTGGATGTCGTCGCTGTCGAGACGCGGTCCGAGCTCAATCCCGCGGCGATAGCCAGGTTGTCGCTTCTCGTGTGGTCGCGGCGGGTGAACGTGATACACGCGCACCGGGCGCACGCGCACTCGCTCGGACTCCTTGCGGCGGTCGCCACCGGCCGGCCCTTCGTTGTGTCCAGGCGAGTGTCGTTCCGGCCGAAGGACAACCTCGGCAGCAGGCTGAAGTACCGCAACAGATTCGTCACGAGGATCATCGCGGTCTCGCAAGCGGTCAAGGATGTCCTGGTGGACTACGGGGTCGATGCCGGCCGCGTTGAGGTTATCTACAGCGGCTCCGACCCGCTACGCTACCGGACGGGGATCGACGGGGGGCGAGTTCGGGAAGAGCTCGGGATCCCCCCTGATGTGCCGCTCATCGGGAAGGTCGCGAACTTCTACCACGGGTGGAAGGGGCACGACACGTTCCTGGCCGCGGCCGCGATCGTGGCCGAGGAACGGCCGACGCTTCGCTTCCTTCTGGCGGGCCACAGAACCGACAGCGACAAGATGACCGCGATGGTCGAGCGGTTCGGTCTGACCGGCAAGGTGGTACAGGCCGGCTACCGCACGGACATCCCGGAGATCATATCGGCGCTCGACATCTCGGTCAACGCGCCGAGGACGGGAGAGGGGCTCTCGGGCGCTGTCAGAGAATCGCTCGCGGTCGGCAGGCCGGTGGTGGCAACGGACGTCGGCGGCAACCGGGAGCTTGTCAGAGACGGTGAGACCGGGCTCCTGGTCCCGCCGGATGACCCGACTGCACTCGCATCTGCGCTCGCGAGGTTCCTCGACGATCGCGAACTCGCTCGTCGCCTGGCGTCTGAAGGCGAGCGTTTCGTCCGGGAGAATCTGACCGTGGAGCGCATGGTCGAGGAGACCGAGCGCCTGTACCGCAGGATTCTCGCGGAGTCCTGAGCGCGCGGACTCGCAAGAGGTCTCATGGCCGGCACGGATGACAGACCTGCGTTCATTGCGGACGCCATGCTCGGGCGCCTGGCGCGGGCGCTCCGGATGCTCGGTCTCGACACTCAATATCGTCCCGACATCGACGACAACGAGCTCAAGATGACCGCCCTTCGCGAGGGCAGAGTGATATTGACGCGCGACCGCGAGGTGGCCGACACCAGCCTTCCTGTCACGGTGCTTCTGGTCGAGAGCGATCACGTGGAAGAACAGCTCCTGCAGACCGCGCGGGCCTTTCGCATCGCGCCCGGTGGCAGACTCTTCTCGCGATGCCTCATCTGCAACGTCGAGGTCGAGGACGTGGAGAAGTGTGAGGTGAGAGAGCGCGTGCCGGAGTACGTGTACGAGACGCAGGAGCGCTTCTCACGATGTCCGTCGTGCGGCCGGATCTACTGGGCGGGGACTCACGTCGAGCGCGCGCGCGAATGGCTGGAGCGGGTGCTCGGAACGCGGGGGAGAGAGCGGTGACGGCGCTCAGGAAGAACCTCCTTGTCACGGGGCGACCCGGCATCGGCAAGACCACGCTGATCGAGCGGGTGCTCGATGCTCTGGACATCGACGCCGGCGGCTTCTACACAAGGGAGTTGCTCGATGGCGGCCGCAGGGTGGGCTTCTCGATAGTCGGGCTACACGGTGACAGCGGCGTGTTGGCCCACGTTGACCACAAGAGCTCCTTCCGCGTCGGGAAGTACGGGGTCAACTGCGAAGATCTCGAGAGAGTTGGGGTGGGCGCGATCGACGAGGCGTTGAAGCACTCGAGGTTCATTGTGATGGACGAGATAGGCCGGATGGAGCTTTGCTCTCCGGTGTTTCAGGAAGCGGTGGGCCGCGCCCTCAGTTCGCCCACGCCCGTGCTCGGTACCGTTCAGGACAGGGCCAACGCCTTTCTGGACTCCGTGCGCGCGCGTCCCGACGTCGAGGTTGTACGCATCAACACTGG
The DNA here is from genome assembly GCA_025782345.1 of bacterium. Lineage (GTDB taxonomy): Bacteria > Joyebacterota > Joyebacteria > Joyebacterales > Joyebacteraceae > JALGZG01. Next base: position 2,705 of record JALGZG010000092.1, read on the forward strand.
CAACCGCGAGTGTCTGGTTCCTGTTCTGAGAGATCGGATGCTGGAGCTTCTCGGGGAGTGAGCGTCGGTCCGTTAGCCTCGTCACCGGGGAGTGAGCGTCGGTCCGTTAGCCTCGTCACTGGGGAGTGAGCGTCGGGCGGTCACCCTTCCTTGCGGGATTTCGCGGCGGGCCAGGTCCCGGCTTCCATCCCTCCGGCGAGGACGTAGAGAAGGCCCGACACAGCAAGCGGTGCAGCCAGGAGAAGTGACGTTCGCAAGAGACCCGTCGGTGAGTACACGTCCGCCTTGATCAGCATCCATGCGACCACCACGAGGCACTCGACGAGGAGTGCCGTCCCGGCCGCCGTTCTCCACTTGATCCCGAGCGCCGCCGTGCCGACGGCGATGATCGTGAATATGATCTTGACCATTGCCGTGGGCAGACTCTCGATGTCGGAGGTCAGTGTCACTCCCAGCCACAGGACCGCGAAGACCGGCACCACGATCGCCCCGACCAGTGCGAGTGCCCACCAGCGATTCCGTCTCATGTCAGCAACTTCGCCCATGGGGGTGAATCTACCGCCGTGAATGTGGGCTGTGCAAGGGATTTCGGGAGGCTTCCCTGTGGGCTCTCGATGAGATAGAATCGTGGCCGAGGAGGTCGTATACAATGACACTCAGATTTGGAGATACCGCGGGGAGAAGGTGCGTCGGTGTGCCCGCCATCGCCTTGCTCGTGCTCGTCTGTGCTGGTCTTGTCGCGTGCGGCTGCGCGCGTCAGGTTCCGCTGGCGGAGCTGGGTCCATCCGGAGCAGTAGTCTGGGTCAGGCTGGCGACATCGGACGGCGAGCAGGTAACCGGACGAGTCATCTCACTCGATGCCGGTTCGGTGGTTGTCGCCTTGCGACACGCGATCGAGGGCGACGTCCGGGTGCGGGAGCGGGGCGGTGACCAGGCGCTTTACTCCGGTACGGAGCGGCTCCCGGGCCAGTTCGTGCGCATCGACACGGACGAGGGCGAGCGCGTGGCCGTCGTGCACCGCACATTTCGAGTCGTCGACATTGCCTCCGCGACGTTCCACGAAAGCGGAGGAGAGCGGTCACTGTCCTCAATTGTGAGTCTTCTTCTCGGCCCGGCCGTCGGCGGGGCCCTGGCGTTCATCCTGTGAGCACGGAGGCTGTCGTGATGGAGGCGCACGGAAGTACACGCGGGGTGTTCGCGACTGTCAGGTCGACCAAGCTCGTTCTCGTCGCGGGTCTGCTCGCTGGGGTCATCGCGATGCTCTCCGGCTGTGCCGCCACTACGCCTGAGAACTTCGTCGAAGAGCCCGGGGTCACCGTTCGCATCGTTCGGACCTTGGGCGATTCCTTCTCCGGCACTCTCATCGGGATGGACGAGGGTGTTCTGATCGTCGACCGCTCTGTTCCGAAGAGCTCGAGCATCACCGTCGTCAGAAATGACGGAGTGGACATTGCCTATCGGGACGGTACTCCGATCGGGAGAGCGGTGGAGATACGGGGCGTCGACATCGTGGTCCGGGAGCGGCTGGCCTTCTTCGAGATAGACGACATCCGTGTCGTGAGCAAGGCGTACTTCGGATGGGGGACCGCGATCGCGGCCGTGCTGACGTTCCTACTGGTTCAGATCCTTCAGGACATGTAGCCGGACCGGCACCGCAAGCGTCGTACACGGTGTGGCGGTGCGCAGGAGGACATCATGACAAGGGGTTCTTCGACGGGGGTTCGACTGCTGGCATTGGCGGTGGCCGCGGTGCTCGCGTTCCCGGTCGCCGCGTGCGCTCGAGGCGCGATGGTCACGTTCAAGGTGCTCGTTCCGGAGGACACGCCTCCGGACGCGAGCGTCTTCATCGCGGGCAGCATTCCTTCGCTGGGCCCGTGGGATCCCGGGAAGGTCAAGCTGGGGAAGATAGGCGACCTCAGCTATGCGATCTCACTCATGCTGCCCGCCGGTCTCGAGTTCCAGTACAAGTTCACCAGGGGTTCGTGGGAGACCGTGGAGAAGGGACGGTGGTTCGAGGAGATCCCGGACCGGGAACACGACGTGATCGGTGATGAAACTGTGATGGTCCACGTTCTGAACTGGCGCGACTATTCGGGAGAAAGGGAGATCTACACCGTGGTCGGGGACCTCAGACATCACGAGGACTTCCCTTCGACCGCACTCGGGAACACACGGTGCGTGCGGGTGTATCTGCCACCGGGCTATGAGGAGGGCGAGGAGCGGCGGTATCCGGTACTCTACATGCACGACGGTCAGAACATCTTCGACGCCGCGACCTCCTTCATCGGAGTGGAGTGGGGCGTGGATGAGACGCTGGAACGCATGATAGGAGAGGGCCTGGTCGAGCCACTGATAGTCGTCGGCATATGCAGTACGAGCGAGAGGGAATTCGAGTACACCCCGACGCAGGATCCCGGTAGCGGCAAGGGCGGCGGCGCATCCCGCTACGCGGAGTTCATCGTTGACGAGCTGAAGCCGTACATCGATGTGACCTACCGCACGCTTCCTGAGCGCGAGCACACAGGTGTGATGGGTTCCTCGCTCGGGGGCATCGCGTCTCTCTACATCGCGTGGACGCACCCGGACGTGTTCTCCCGCGTCGGCGCCATGTCCACGGCCTACTGGTGGTCGAATTCGCAGATCCTGACCATGCTGGAGGAGATGAGCCCGCCTCCCGGTGTGAAAGTGTGGCTGGACATGGGCACGGCGGAGGACGAGTCAGACCAGAACGAGGACGGTGTCCCCGACATCATAGAGCAGCACCGTCGCGCCAGGAACATACTGATGG
>JALGZG010000186.1 GCA_025782345.1 bacterium
CCGGGCGCCCCGTTTGCGCGGGCGTATACTTCGCGCGGTGCGAAAGCGACGCGGGTTCGGGCACGCAGAAGCTCGTACTCATGCGGTGATGGGCCCAGCGGCTGTCACATGAGTGCTTGACCTGTCATGGTAGAATCCTCTATACTTGATATAGTGTCCCCGTTCGATCCGGTGGAGGTCGTCGGGGGCGCATCCACCCAAGGACCTGGAGGCCACCGTCCCGAGCCGTAGGCCACATACGACGCCCGCCGTCCGGGTCCTCACGACCCTGGCGGCCGCTGCGTGCCTCCTCTGCGGAGCGTCCGACGGCCTGGCGCAGGGTGTCACGCACGAGTTCACGCCTGACGGCGCGTGGTGCTGGTACTCGGCCCCCCGTGCCATCTATCACAACGACACCGTGTACACGGGCTGGGTCACGCGGGACGGCGACATCCAGGTGGCGGAACACGGTCTCTTCAGCGGCGTCACGTCCGAGCCCGTCACGCTGTGGCCCCAATTCGAAGCCGACCGCCTGACCGCGTTCTACTCCAAGCATGCGATGGCGTACACCCGCACGCAGTTCCACATCTCGATCAACCCGTGGGACATAACATCCTGGCACGAACGGCAGTCGACGAACGTCAATACGATCGGCTCCGCGGGCGCGACGTACGCGAATCCGATCACGATGCCCGGGGAGTCCGACAAGGTCCTCCTGTTCTGGCGCGGGGGGAACTACAAGCCCAACTACAGCATCGGGACCTACACACCCGAGAGCGTCCTCTGGCACTGGTCCCCCGCCAAGACACTGATCATGCCTGAGACGGGCCGTCCCTACGTCCGGTACGCAGCCTCCGGCGACGACCGCATCGCCTTCGCCTTCACCAACGGCCATCCGTCGGAGTCGGACGCGAAGCTCTACTACGCATCTATCGGAGAGACGAAGGACGGCCCGTATGGGTACTTCAGAAGCGACGGCTCGCTGATCAGGCTCATGGACGATGAGCCACTGCAGCCGTCGGAGGCGGACGTCATCTACAACGGGGCACAGTCGCCCCCCGAGAACTCGACGGAGGCCTGGATCTGGGATCTCGCCATCGATGGCAACGGCCGCCCGACAGTGGTGTTCGCGAGTTTCCCCAGCAAGACCCAGCACCGCTATCACTGGGCCCGCTACGAGGACGGGCAGTGGTTCGACAGGGTGCTTGTCGAAGATGCCGGAGGCTCGGTCGCCGACACGACCATCGGCAATCCCCAGTACTACTACTCGGGCGGCATCACGCTGGACCACACCGACACGAGGATCGTCTACCTCTCTCGTGAGAACGAGCAGGGTGGCTGGGACCTCGAGCAGTGGAAGACGCCCGGGGATGGCTCCACCTGGATGGTGACGCCCATCACATCGGGATCACCACTGGACAACATGCGGCCCGCCGTCCCGGCCGGACGCCCGGCGGGCACCGAGATGGTCCTGTGGATGAGCGGGAGGTACGACTACTACAAGAACCCTGACGCACCGAACTCCTACAACTTCGACACCGGCATCTACATGTGGGTCACTCATCAGCTGGCCGGGATCGAGGAGACCACGCCCGTTCGGGCATTCGCGCTCAGGCAGTGCAAGCCGAACCCCACGGCCGGGGCGACAGAGATCGCGTTCGACCTCCAGGCTCCAGCTCACGTGAGCCTGGATGTGCACGATGTCGCCGGCCGTCTCGTGGCCAACCTCCTTCGCAGCGACCGCAGACCCGGCGGCCCCTCTTCCGTCGTCTGGGACGCAACCGACCAGCGCGGCCACGACGTGAGTTCAGGAGTCTACTTCATTCGCCTCTCGGTCGACGGACAGGCCGTCACCTCCAAGGTCGTGGTGGCGCGCTGACCGCCCCCCGGGCAGACGCAGACCTGCCGCTCCCGGGGTACAAAGACGCCGCCGCCCGTTTCCGGACGGCGGCTAGTCTCGCCTTGGACCCCCATCCCCACTTGTCTCCGGACTCTGCGTCATCCGGCGCTCGGGATCCTCGGCATATGAGGGGCCCCGCCAGCAGCCCCTGCGCCCTATTTCCATACGGTGACTCTGTCCCTCCCTCTGCCTCTGCTGCGCTGCGTCATCTCCTCGGCCCGCTCGATGAGCACATCGGCCGTGTCACCCCACTCCGCCATCACGGCCCCGACCGACACCGTCACGCTGACCGTCCGGTCCGCGAGCGGCAGCATCGACTTCCCGATCAGGGCTCGGAGACGCTCCGCGACCTTGATGAGCCCGCCGCGCTCCACGCCTACGACCGTGCCGAGAAACTCCGCGCTGCCCCAACGCCCGATGACGTCGAACGGACGACAGTTGTAGATGAGCGTGTTCCCGACCATTCGAAGCACATCGTCGCCCACGTCTCGCCCGAACGCGCTGATGATCCTCGGCATCCGGTCGACACGAATGGACACGACGCCGAACGTCCTTCCGAATCTGGCGAGCTCATCCACTCTGCTCGCCATCTCCTGCTCGAGGCAGCGCCTGCTGGGCAGCCCCGTCAGCGGGTCGAGCGTCGCGAGCTGCTCCAGTTCGTCGATCCGCGCCCGTGCCGTCATCAGGGCGGCGTTCTCGGAGAAGAGCTCCACAGCCCCGGTGATGCCGCCCTTCCGGTCCCGCACAGGTGCCACGCGGATGGCAACCGCCACCACAGGTGCCACGCGGATGGCAACCGCCACACGATGACCGGACTTGTGGTGCAGGAAGACCTCGGCCTCTCTGAGTTCGCCGTCCTCGAGTGTCTCGGCGAGCGGGCACAGGTCCCCGCAGAGGTCGTTCCCGTCTTCATCAACGTGCAGGAGGATGCCGGCGTCGAACGTCCGCCCCACGACCTCTTCACTGGGATAGCCGGTCAGTTCCTCTGCGCTCTTGTTCCAGTAGACGATACGGCGGTCACGATCGACGAAGTAGGCACCGTCGTGGAGATTGTCGATCATGGCACGAAAGAACCCCGACCTCTCCATTGCTCACCTCCCCTG